>JAFTUJ010000362.1 GCA_017466305.1 Thermoguttaceae bacterium | reverse complement strand
TTTGCAGTTTTTGCCGTCGAAAGCGGTTTCGCGACGGCTGACTGGGAAAGCTCGGTAAAAAATAACGGTCGACGGCGAGGCGCGAGGGCGCAAACAGAAAAGTTAGAGAAGGCTAAATGGAGCGGCGGGAGAAGGAAGAAAGGGGGAAGAGAAAACGGTTGAATAATAAGGAAGCGACTAAGGAGGGGAAAAAGATGGAAGAGGAAAAGACGGTTGGGCGGGGCGGGGAAGTTGGAAAAAATGAAACGGGGCGGAGAAAGAAGGCGCGTCGCGTCGGCGTAATCGTTAAAATCGACGGAATCGCCTTAGAAAAACGCGAAGCTTGGGAGTTTGCCGCGCTTTTTCTCGATTTGTCGTTCCTTAAAAGACGACATTTTCAACGACGTTCTTTTTTAGGGACGTTTTGCGCGTTGAACGGGAGCGACTCGCCGGGAACGCGAACGCAGTTGAAACGCGGACGTTTATCGTTTTGAGATTGGTAAAATGAAAAAAGAATGGTTTTTGGCGTTGGTTTGTCTTTTAGGGGGCGTCGCCGGTTATGTCGGGCCGCGTTCCGTCGAGGGCGCCGACGCCGAAGCGGTTGCGTCGACGCGCGTCGAGTCGTTGATGATCGACGTTGAAAATTTATGCGAAGCCGCGAAAAAGGAATATTCGCCTCAATTCGACCGAACGGTCGCTGACGCGCGGCGAGCGGCGCGCGAGAACATTGTCGCGTTGGAAGAATACGCGGCTAAAAATCCGAGCGATTGCCAAACGCGTCGTTTTCTCGACGAGCTGCGACGACGCGGATTGACGGGCGAAGTCGTTTCGCCGCAAGCGTTTCGCGAAGGCGCCGACTGCGCGTCTCGATACGCCGCGACTTGCGCGCCGTCGAAGGAGTCTTCGGTCGCGGCGGTCGCCGACGTCGTCGTCGCTTTGCAGCGTTACGTCGAGGCGAGCGCGCGAACCGTCGACGCGCTTTCGGAAGAGGAAGCCGCGCTTTTTGAGGAGGAGCGCGCTTATTTTAGCGAAATTTGCGATTATTTCGCCGATTGTTTGCGAACGTATTTGCGCGAAAACGATTTAGAATCGCTCGACGCGGTAACGTTTGCGCTCGCCGAGTTGGATTATTATCAACCGGAGTCGCCGAGCGTCGCGAAAGTCGTCGATAAAGCGCGCTCTTACTTTAAGAAACCGAATTTCCATTTGGAAATCGACGAACCGACGTTGGCCGCTTTCGCCGGGCGTTCGGTCGACGAGGAGTTCGTCGTTTGCGAAAATATTCGCGGGACGCAAGCGAACGGCGCCGGGCGTTTGACCGGCGAGATGACCGTTAAGTTGCGAGAAAACGCGAAGAAAGCGGAGTTGTGCCTCGCGCTTTCGGCGTCCGTCGCGACGCGAACGATCGGTTCGTCGCGCGGCGTCCGAGTCGACGCCGACAATACGGGGCGCGTTTGCGCCGAAAAGACGGTCTTTTGGGGCGAGCGCGGCTTGGAAACGTCGCCGAGCGTCGCGCGCGGAACGATGAAAACTCGCGTCAACGGCGTTGATACGGATCGTATTGCGCCGTTGGGCGGACTCGTCGTGCAAAACAAAGTCGCGAAAGAGGTTCCGAAAGCGGAGCGGGAGTCGGCGGCGCGCATGAGCGCTCGCGTCGCGGCGCAGCTCGACGAAGAGGCGAACCGACAGATCGTCGAGTTTAATAAGCGTTGGGCGCGCACTCGCAACGCGGCGTCGCCGGAAAAACGCGCCGTTCGGGGCGTCGAGTCGCGCACCGAGGACGGGCGGCTTTATTTTTCTTGCTTGGTTGGGCGCGAAAGTCAGTTGGCGTCGCCTAACGACGCGTTGGCCGATTGGCTTCGCGTCGTCGACCGTCGCAAACGCGAAGCGGAGGCGACCGCAAGTTTGGGAACGCCGAGATTTAGCGCCGCGGAGACGCCGCGTTCGGCGAGCGTCGCGAAACGATATTCGAGTTCCGCCGAGCGCGACCGCGGCGCGGAGAACGTTCGCGGCGCCGTTTCCTTGCGAGCGCATCAGAGCGCGCCGAACAACGTCGCTTTCGTCGCGTTGGCCGGGTTGGCGTTCAACGGCGGCGATATGGGCGAGGCGTTGCTCGCGCGGTTCCCGGGCGTCGATCCGACCGACGCGAACGAATTTTTGGAACGTTATCGAGCGAACAAAAACGCCGAAACGGAAGGGCGCAACGCTCCCGACGAAAATCTTGTTTATCAGTTCGCGCAAGATCGGCCTTTCTCCGTTCGTTTCGCCGACGATAAGATCGTTACCCGACTTTGTTTCGATTCGTTCGAGCGCGGCGGGCGGGTTTGGCGCGGTTTAGAAATTCGTTTTGTTTATCGCGTCGAGCAGGAAAACGGACGTTTTTCTTTCCGTCGCGAGTCGATCGACGCGATTCCGCTCGGGCTCGACGAAACGGCTCCGATTCCGGCGCGTTTTCAAGCGTTCCGCAGCGTCGTCTTGAATCTGCTCGACGACGTCGTTCTCGACGAATACGTCGTCGACGAGTTGCCGATCGTCGACTGGGGGACGGGGAAAACGTTGGGGTACTTGAAACCGATTTCGATGCGCGCGCAAGACGGTTGGTTTGAGACGGAATTTTCGTTTCGGAAGAGCGAGTAAAAAAGAATAAAACGTTGTCGATACGTTTAATAATTAACGAACGGGCGCCGGAGTTGAAAAAAAAACGGCGTCCGTTCGTTTTTTCTTGTCGACTCGGCGGACGAGACGAGGCGCGCGAGAGCGAGTTTGGGCGTTTGCCTGTTTTGTCTATTTTAACTAAATTGCGCGTCTTTGGTCTCTTGCGCGATCGCTCTTTTTTTGTCAATCCGATTAAGCCTTTTGAAGGCGATAATTGGAATTCTATATTCGACAAAAGCG
>JAFTUJ010000361.1 GCA_017466305.1 Thermoguttaceae bacterium | reverse complement strand
TCCCGGAAACGCAGGACGCCGTCTTAGGAACGACGCCCGGTTCGCGTTCGTCGCTTGCGCTCGATCCGTCGGCGACGCTCGGCCCCCGCCTAACGAACGCGGCGAACCTTGGCGAAACGCTCCGCGCGGTCGCGCCGGAAACCTTTATGTCGCCGCAAATTAGGTTCCCGTTGGCGGCGGCGCAACGGGCGCGCGGCGACGTTTCGGGCGCGCTCCGTTATTATTGGAACCGTTCGATCGCCGATCGGGCGAGCCTTTGGGGCGCGCGGGCGCAAGCGGAATACTGGCTCGCGACGCCGGAACGCTCGGTTCTTCCGAACGGCGAAACCGATTGTCCGTTCGCGATCGCCGTTTGCCGCCGTTCGCCGGGTCGCCCTTATCTCGACGGCGTTTTCGAGCCGACCGTTTGGGACGCGGCGGCGCGTTTTCCGCTGACGACGACGAACGCGGAACTCCCGCCGAATCGCGAGTTAGACGCCGCCGAAATTGCGCTCCGCGACTGGAAAGCGGAGAACCGCGCCGCGTCGACGAAGCTTGGAACGCAAGTTTTACTCCTTTGCGACGACCGCTTTTTATACGTCGGCGTCGTTTGCCCGAAATCGGCCGAGTTCGCTTATCCTGCGATCGACCCGGAGAATCCGGAGCCGCCGCGACCGCGCGACGGCGACCTTTCGTCGTCGGACCGCGTCGAGTTCCGAATCGATTTAGACGGCGATTACGCGACGGCGTTCGAGTTCGCGTTCGACTGCCGCGGCTGGGCGTCGGACGAACTTTTCGGGGACAAAACTTGGAACCCGGGCGTTTTTGTCGCGAAAAACGAAACGAACGCCGACTGGACGCTTGAAATCGCGATACCGTTCGAAGCGTTGTCGTCTCGCCCTCCGCGACGCGGCGCCGTTTGGCGTTTCGAAGCGCGCCGCGTCGTTCCCGGCGTCGGCGTCGAGTGCTGGAACGTCGAAAACTCGAACCGCGCCCGCGACGCCTTCGGCTTCCTAACGTTCGAGTAACGCGACGTCGGCGTTCGGTTTTCTTACCGTTCGTCCTCAGGAACGACCGGCTGTCGCAGCAGCAATCGGACGGGCGAAACGGCCTTTACATGCCATCTCTTCCCTCTTTTGCCGTCCTCGACGCAACGCAGCAATACCGTAACGCGCGGCATTTCTCCGTTTTTGACCGCCGCGCGGAAGTCGGCGACTTTGAATATCGCGACGCCGTGAATAACCGGAACGGTTATATCGCCCAACGCGACGGAGTACGGCGCGGAGTATAACGAATTATAGCCGCCAAAAAGGAAACACATCTCTTCGTCGGAAGTGGCAAAAAGCGGAATTCTTGCCTCGAGACGCCAATAGTTCGGCGCTCCGGGCGCTTCCGTCGCGGCGTCGTAATAGAATATAATCGAACTGTTTTCAGCGCAGCGATTCCGCCAATAGTGTCGCGCTAATTCAGCGTCGTATGTTTCATCGATTGGCGCGCCGCAAATTCTTAACGGTCTTTGAAAATCGCTCGACAATCGTAATTCCCCCTCTTCTCTCGCCTTTACAGGATCGCCCCAAAGACGACGCGCTGGAACGGGCAAGACAACGTTTGACGAATTAAAACCGCCGCCCTGCGTATTCTGTTGCATTAACCGAATAAAGCAACCGGTTTCATCGATTCGTTTTGCTTCTAAGACGTTCAAAAGCAAATCTTGTTCGTCTTTCGTCGGGGGCTCTACAAAGCGAACGCGTTTAAGGCGCTCGCTCTTCGTTTCCTTTAAGCGCGACGGCGTTTCGCCTTCCTCCTTAGCTTTGTCCGCTTGCGCGTCGCTTTTAAGGAAAATTGCAACAATTTTCTTCCAGCGTTCTTTAGGAATTCCAACCTCCAATATTCGTTCGCAAATTTCGCGAAAGTGGTCGAGCGCGCGCTCGTAACGCTTGTTTAGCGCTTTGCCGTCGATCGGCTTTTCCTCGCCGATGCTCCAAAACATTGCAATTTCGCTAAAAGTGGCGTCGGCCCCCCAATAAGCGGAAAGCAACAGCGCTTCGGTCGGCGACTCGGCGGCTAACGCGTCGAACAACGCTTGAACGTCTACCGGCGAAGTCAAGCTTTTGTCGGTTGTCGCCGCCTTCTCGCCGAGTTTCCGCAAGTCGTCGACCAGACGCAGCGCCAAGCGAGCGCGTTGTCGTTGCTTTAAGGCCCGGTCGAGCTCTCGAATCGTTTCGAGCTCGAACCATTCGCGAAGCGTTTCCGTCGGGCGCGTCGTCAACCAAAAAGCAACGCCGTTCGCAACGTTCCTTCTCCGTCCGTTTTGCCCAACGATCCGCTCATAAACGTCCGAAAAGAAATTTTCGGGATGATAATAATATTTTTTATTCGCCTTACGAAACGTTAACGTCCCGCAGTACGGCGCCGTCCAGTCGCTAAAGACCCTCCGAACCACGTTAGGGGTCTTGACTCTAAGCGCGCCGTCGGCAAGGAGTTTCGCCAAAAAAAAGTCGTCGCGTTCGGGCGTGTAAACCCATTCTTTCTCTTCGTTTAAGAAAACATTTTGATACCAGTTGCGCAATTCGTCGTCGAAGGCGAAGTAAAGCGCGGCGCTCTTCCTCGCGAAATCTTTTTCACCCCGCGCGCGGCTTTCGGCGAGGAGGTTGCGCAGAAAATTTTCCTCGAAATTTACGTCTGGCGCGTCCGACGCTTCGTTTTGCGCTCGTTTTTTCAGATATTTGCCGCGTATTTCGACGTCGAACGCAAGAAAAAAATGAAGAAAAAAGCGGGTATTCTCAAGGGCCCAAGCGTCTGCGTCCCAGTCCAACCAACCGTGTTGCGGCGCAATCCATTTCGAATGCCAACTCTTTTCCTCGGTGGTAATTAGCAGTTTCTGCAGATCTTTTTCGTCGACCATATGCAATTCCTCCGCCATTTGCTTTTAAATATTGAGTTAAAAAACTTAACGGAAAATCAAGCGCGCGGCGACCGTGTTTGCGCGACCGCCTGAATTTTTTTTATTATACGCCCTTCAATGCGTCGAAGCAACAATTTTCAACCCAAAGCAAGAAATATCTTTCTCGTTTCGATTCTTTTTTTTCTTGCCGCGACGTCGCAACGTTCGGTAAAAACGCTTGCAATCAAGCGGCTCGCTCTGTATAATGAACGCTGAAAGCGCGTCGCGCCGTTTTAATTGGCGTCGCGCCCGAGGATTAAACGAAAAACAATAAAAATTACGCTTTTACTTGCTTAGGACGTCTTTTTCAAAAAAGCGACGTCCGTAAAACGCGATATTTTTTTTGTTTTTTCCAAAAATTTTTTCGCGTCTATATAGTAAAGTCGCTTCCTCCGGCCAAACGCGAAAAAAATCGCGAAAATTTTTAACATTTTGCCGCGTTTTCTTTCGCGTCGTTCCGCTCCCCCGTTTTAAGGAGATTTCCCGATGAAAAAGTTAGTCCCTTTTTCGTTTTCGTCGATTTCGCCGCTTTGTTCGCTCGCTTCGCTCCGTTTGAGCGTCGCGACGTTGGCCGCCGTCGCGGTCGTTGGGCTCGCCGATTTTACGCCGATCGCCCAACTTACGCAAAACGCGTCGTTTAACGCAAACGGTCGAATCGCGACGCTCGCCGATTTTGCGCCCGCCGCCGCTCGCGCCGCCGACTCCGACGCCGGCGTCGTTTGGGCCCCGCTCTACCGCGGCGTCGAGTATTCGCAACTCTTCGTCGAAACGCCG
>JAFTUJ010000360.1 GCA_017466305.1 Thermoguttaceae bacterium | reverse complement strand
GAAATCGAACGTTTCTTTCGACGTATTCAGGACTTCCGTCGAATCGCGACGCGTTACGATAAACTCGACGTTATGTTTTCGGCGTTTTTAAACTTTGTCGCAATCGTTATTTTGCTTAATCGTTAATGGCAACACGCCCTAGGACGCCGGACGTCCAACATGAATCAAAATTTTATCTTTCGCCGAAAATCTAACATTTTGACGCGAATAAACGCAAATACGTTTACACGTTGGCTTTAGACGTTTTGAAGAGCCAAAGAAAAGGTTAGTTTACGTCGCGTCGGAGAGCAAAAGAACGGCTCCCCCTCCTTGCCGTAAGAGCGCGAACGACGGTTCGAGGGCGGGCGTTTGTTCGCGACGTTAAGATTTTAAAACGCGCGCTTTAGCGTTGAGGAGGCGCCCTCGCGACGATTATTGCGTCGACACTTCGTCGCAAGGGCGGCGTCCTCTCAAGCGCGTTTTACTTATCGGAAACGAAGATTGACGGGCTTTTTCCCTCGTCGCCGACTCGCAATCGCGACTATTTTGCGACTTTCTTAAAAATCGCGTTCCAACCGCCGTCGCGCGCCATTTTCAACGTCGCTAAATCGCCTTTTTTGAACGTTTGCGTCGTTATCGAAATCGCGTTCGCGTCCGAATCGGTTTCCGGCGCGTCGGCGTAAATCGTCGCTTCGTACTCGACGCCGTCTTCGAGGAAGTCGAGCCGAACGTCGAAGGCGCGTTCCTTCTCGTTCGTAAGCGCCGACAAATAAAAGACTTCGCCGTTTCGACACGCCATAACGACAAACTCGCCGATTTCGCCGTCGAGCGCCGTCGTATCGTCCCAAACGGTCGGGAGTTCGCGCAAGAATTCGAGTCCCGGCTTTCGGTCGTAAACGCTCGGCAGGTCGCAAAGGGTGCGCAACGGCGAATCGTAAATCATGCAGAGCGCGAGTTCCCGAGCGCGCGTTCCGACGGTATGACACGACGTACCGTCCGGAAGGGCGCCGACGTGTTTAAACGTCTCCGGATGTTCGTTCAAAAAGCCGCCGGGCGTAAAGTCGGCCGGGCCGAGCATGCAGCGCGTAAACGGCAGCGTCGCAAGGTGTTCCGACGTCAGCGCCGACCAGCGATTGTACTCGTTTCCGCGGACGCCTTCGCGGGTGATTTGGTTCGGAAACGTCCGCGTCATCCCGGTCGGTTTGTACATTCCGTGATAGTTAACAAGAAGTCGATTTTCGGCCGCGATTCGGCAAGTTTCGGTCAGCCATTGGACCGTTTCTTGCGAGTGCGAGTCCATAAAGTCGATCTTGAGCCCCGCGACGCCCCATTTCGCGCAACGCTCTAAAGTCCTGCGAACGCCCGCTTTCTTCAACGGGTCGACGTGATACCAAAGGAAGAGGCGAACGCCCTTCGACTTACCGTATTCGACGCAAGCCGGAACGTCGACGCCGTCGCGGAAAACTTGCGACAGATCGTCGCTCCACTCGCCCGGTTTGCGTTCCCAACCGGCGTCGAGCGTGAAGTATTCCCACCCCATCGACGCCGCGAAGTCGATGAATTCCTTAATCTTAGCGTTCGAAATTTCGCGTCCGTTTTTCGACGCCCACCAGTCCCAAGCGCTGTTCCCGGGCTCGACCCAGGACGCGTCGAAATTACACGGCGTCGCGACGTTTTCGACGATTCCGGAGTTATTGATCAAATCGACCGGCTTTTTCCCGAGCAAAACGACGCGCCAAGGCGACTTAGCTTCCGGACGGCAAACGACGGCGCCGCGTCCGTCGTCGCGCGGCGTCAACCGAAGTTTAATCGTCGTCGGGTGTTGCGTCGACGAAGCGAACTGAGCGCCCGCCCAGTCGAGCAAATCGGCTTCGGTCAGCGCCGCGATAAAGCCTTCTCCTTTAACGACTAACGGCATGCCGACGAAGGAATCCGGCTTCACGTCCGAGAGTTTTTTGCGAAGAAAAAACTCCTCTTGCGACGTATTGTACTTCGGATAGTAAGTCGCCCAACAGTCGAGGTTTGCGCCGAACGCGAACTCCGTTTCGTCGACGTCGAGCGTCAGTTCGTCGAGCCCGTCCTGCTTCGGAACGACGTAACGGAGCGCGACGCCGTCGTCGTAAGCGCGCAAGACGATATTCCACTTGCGTTTCGCGCCGTCGACTTCTTGTAACTCGAACGTCGTTTCGACGCAGCGGTCGACGTAAACGGAACGCTTCCCGACGGCGCAAGTCCAAGTTTCGTCGACGTTTCGGCTCGACTCGCCGACAAGTTGCGACGCTCCGAAACCGATTCCCAACCGCGATTCGCCGACGACCTTCGCGCCGTCGAACGTCAGTTGGTAACTCGCGTAATCGTCGACCGTTACGTCGACCTTAACAACCTTGCCCGGCGACTCGACCGTCCGCGACTCCGCCGCGAAAAGCGTCGACGCCGCCGACGCCGTTCCAAGAGCGACGCAAAACGCCGCCAACGTTTTACTTAACTTCAACGTTTTCAACATATTTCAACCTTTCACAAAGTATATGACGCCGCCCGACTCTTCGACGACAAAGCGCCGCGCAAGCCAAGCGAACGTTTAAAAGACTTTTCTTTCCTCGACGTCTCGTCGTTCATCGAAACGCCGGTCTCGCATCAATCGCAACCTATTGCGCGTCAAACGTTTGCCGAATCGTCGCTTTCTCGACGTCGCCGTCGACAATCAGCGCCAAGCGCGTCGGTTTTTTCGGAACGCTCGCGTCGTTTTCGCCGACGATTTTCGTTTCGAAGCGGAGCGGAAGCGCGTTCCCGACGCCGTCCGTCGCGGCGACCGTCAGCGTCGCGGCGCCGACCTTAAACCGAAGCGTCGCCGAAGGTTGCGTCGACTCCAACGCTTCAATCTTCTCGAACGAAACGACCGCCGTGTCGAACGCGCCCTTTTCGCCCGGCTTAAACTCGACCGAGTCGCAAATCTCGACGTCGCCGGAAGTTGCGCCGTTCGCGCGGCGGTATTCGAAAACGCGCTTCGCCAAGGCGAGCGTTTTCACCGGATAAGCCGACGTCAAGTCGATTTCGAAGCGGTCGACGGCGTCGCTAAACTCTTTGACGACCTTGCCTTGCGCGTCGCGT
>JAFTUJ010000359.1 GCA_017466305.1 Thermoguttaceae bacterium | reverse complement strand
GGCTAATCGTTTAATTTTAGCGATTATCCCGAGTTTAACGTCGCCCCGCTCGTTTCGCCGAACGTTAATTTTGTCGAAACGAGCGGAAACGGAAGATTTATGCGCTCGTCAAGAAGCGTTTTTTCCGTCAAACGCCGTTAAACTCACCCCGTTTTATCCTTTTAAGCGTCGAAAGCGAAGTCGTTTTCGACGACGGGTATTTTGCGCGCCCATTTTGATAGAGCGTTTCCTTTTTCCCTATCTTGCGATTACTAACGACGAAAACCTGTCAAATTGAGCAGACCGGCTAAAATAGAGAATATTAGACTGGGCGTCGACCCCGGCTTGCGGACGACCGGTTACGCCGTTTTGGACGTTTCAACCGGACGAGCGCGACTCCTCGAAGCGGGCGTCGTTCGCAGTCGCGCCGAAACGCTTCCGGAACGGGTCAAAGATATTTACGAAGGAATCGTCGAAGTCGTCGCCGCGTTCAAGCCGGACGCGATGGCGCTCGAGCAGCTTTACTCCCTTTACGAGCGCCCGGAAACCGCGATTCTGATGGGACACGCCCGCGGCGCGATCATGCTCGCCGCCGCGCAAACCGGGATTCCGGTCGTCTCTTACGCCGCGACAAAAATCAAAAAAACAATGACGGGCAACGGTCGCGCCCCGAAAGCGCAAATGCAGCGCGCCGTTCAACTCGAGTTGCGCCTCCCCCGTCTCCCGGAGCCGCCCGACGTCGCCGACGCGATCGCGGTCGCGTTTTGCCATTTTACCGAAGCCCGTTTAACGCAGCGTTCTTCCGTCGCCAACCCCATTTGCG
Organism: Thermoguttaceae bacterium; assembly: GCA_017466305.1. Lineage (GTDB taxonomy): Bacteria > Planctomycetota > Planctomycetia > Pirellulales > Thermoguttaceae > RUG369. The sequence goes on along the minus strand of JAFTUJ010000359.1, from coordinate 4,682 downwards.
CGCTCCTCGCGGAGCCCCCAAAGCGCCCGACTTCCCCAATTTGGCCGCAAATCGACGTCCGTTGAACCGTTTTTAACGATTTTTCCCCCTTCCTCTCCCTTTAACGCAACAATTATCCCCAAACGCGATGAAAAAAGAAACGCTTCTCGTTTGTTTTCGTTCGGAACCGGTCGAAGAGCGGTTGATCGCTCGCATCGCCGCCGCTTGGCCGGAGGTCGAAATCGTCAACGTCGGTCAACGCGACGTCGCCGACGCCTTGCTCGACGCCGATTATTTTTGCGGACACGCGAAGGTTCCGGTCGATTGGGAACGCGTCGTCGAACGGAAGCGGCTCCGTTGGATTCAGTCGTCCGCCGCCGGAATGGACTGGTGCCTGACGCCGCCGGTGATCGCTTCCGACATAACGATTTCGACCGCCGCCGGGGTTCTTTCCGACCAAGTCGCGGAACACGGACTCGCGCTGATTCTCGGTTGGGGGCGGAACCTGCGCTCCTTCGTTTGCGATCAGTTCGTAGAGGCTAACAATCCCGATTTCCGCCGTTTTAAGCGGAAGCCGACGTTCGATTTGGTTGAGCGGACGGTCGGAATCGTCGGTTTCGGGGGCGTCGGGCGACGTTTTTCGGAGGTTGTCGCGCCGTTCGCCGGCAAAATTATCGCGACCGACCTTTACCCGGAGAACAAGCCGGAGCGCGTCGCCGAACTCTGGAGCGCCGACCGATTGGACGACCTGCTCGCCGAATCGGACGTCGTTTTCCTCTCCCTTCCGTTGAATTCCGAAACGCGCGGGATTATTAACGCCGAAAAACTCGCCAAAATGAAGCCGGGCGCTCTTCTCGCGAACCTCGCTCGCGGGCCGATCGTCGCAACGGACGCCCTCGTCGACGCGCTCGCTTCCGGACGGCTCGGCGGCGCGGTAATGGACGTTACCTCGCCGGAACCGCTCCCGGCGGAACACCCGCTTTGGAGTTTCGACAACGTTTTAATCTCGCCGCACGTCGCGGGCCAAATCCGTTGGCGCTTCGACGACGTTTGCGATATTTTTTGCGAAAACGTCCGCCGATACCGCGCCGGAGAACCATTAATCAACCGCCTTTCGCCGCTCGGCAAGAAGCTCGGATTCCCGTTGCGCGACGGAACGACGCCCCTTTGGATCGACGTTAAAAAACAATATTCGACTCGAAAAACAAGCGCCGACGTCGCGTTTCAACGAACGTACTGAATTAAAGCGCGTTAAAACGATCGTCGGTTCCGTCCGTTCCCTCGCGTTGTGCCAAAATAGGCGTCTTAAGCAAAATAAAACGGCGCGACGATTCAATTTCGTCGCGCCGTTCGGCGTTTCTTGCGTTAAGCGCAAAGTCAAATTAGAAAAAGCGCGTCAATCTTGCCGGTCGCGCAAATTTTTCGTCCGTCTTTTCGCTCTTTCGCGCCGCCGGCGTCATTTGAAGAAGTAAAATTCGCCGACTTCGAGCGTCATTTTCGCCGCTTTGGTGTTCGCGCCGACCGAAATCGCTCGAATCCGCGTCGGGTCGAACGGGTCGGGCGTCCCGCCGTAAGCGGTCAACGACGCGAACGGAATCGAGACGAAATGTTCCCGACCGTCCGCCGGAGCGACGCCGACGCCGGTATAATAAAACGGGCTCCCCTTCTCGTCGTACGCGAAGAAGCGAATTTGCGCGTTCGGGTCTTCGTTCGACGCCTTCGCTCGGAACGCGACGCCGGCGTATTCGCTCAAATCAAGTCCGGCGGTCGACGCAAAGCGCCCGGTTTCGCTATTTTCCGCGACTCCGCTTTCGCCGCTTTCGCCGTTTTCCCCATTTTGCGCCGTTTCGCTGTTTTTCGCTTTCGAGTCTTCTCCATTTCCGCCATTTCCGCCGTTTTCATCATTTCGCGCAACTTCGCCGTTTTGACCGCCGAGCGCCGCCGGTTTGGCGATTAGCCGCGTCGAATTCGGTTCGAGCGGAAGCGCGAAATGCGGGTAAATCCAACGGTCGCCTTCGCCGAACTCGACGTCGAACCCCCAACGGAAGCCGGGCGAAAGCGCGTCGGTCGTCTTGAACGTCGTTTTTCCGGCGGCCCCGGCGCTCGGCGTCCAGCGTCCAAGCTCGCCCAAGTCAAGCGGCGTCGCGACTTCGGCGAACGCGACGAAGTTTTCCCGCGAAACGGCTCGCGTCAAGTCGAACGAGAGAAAGCCGTCGGCGCCGATTCGCGCTTCGACGGTCAGCGGAACGAACGGCGAAATTTTTTCGGCGTTCAAAACGAAAGGAACGGTCGCCCGTCCCCGCGCCGGAATCTCGACCGTTTTCGGAACGTCGACGAACGTCGGCGGAAGCGGCTTCCCGTCGGCGAACAGTTCGACGCGAACCGGGAGCGTCCGCGCTTCATTTTCGAAATTAAAAACGGTTAACGCGCCGGAAAACGTTTTCGCGTTCGGATCGAGAATCTTGTACCCGGCGTTATCCGGCGAAACGACGTTCGCGTCGAACTCGAAACGAACGACGGTCGAAACGTCGCGACGCGGGCGGCCTCCGCCGTCGAGTTTTCGCGCTTCGAATCGTCGTTCGCGCGCTTTATCGATTTCCGACGCCGGTTTCAACACGATTTTCGCGTCCGCCGGGATTCCGACGAAGAGGAAGCCGTCGGCGAAATCGAACGCGCCGTCGGCGTTCGGAGCGACCGTTTCCCCGGTAATCCGCTCGACGAACGTCGGCGTCGGCGCCATTTTCACCGTCCGGCCCGGCTTCCGCGTCGGCGAATAAAGAACCGCGACGCGCTCCCCGGTCGCCGGGTCGGCGAAGACGAACGAACGTTGAACCGCCGTCAAACTTTCTCCATTTCGCCCAACTTCCGCGTTTTCGCCGTCGAGCGCCCATTCGCCGACGCAATCTTTCCCGGCCAAGAGGCGAATCGCTTGCGCGTATCCGACGATCGAGCGCAGCGGCGCGTTCGAGCGGTCGCTCATCCCGAAATTATTGTCGTTTTCCTCGTAAAACGGATAAACGAACGGAAAATAGGCCTCGAAGCCGAACGCTTTGCAGACGACGCCCTTTTGCGCGACGTCGATCGCGCTTTCCAAGTCGGCTTCGCGGTTCGGGCGGTCGGTTCCGCGCTTCCAAGGCCGACCGCACTCGGTTATCCAAGTCGGTTTCCCGGACGCGCCGAACTTGTCGAGCCAACGTTGGTACTGCAGGCAGACGCCGACCATCTCCGGCGCTCGGCTGTACGAGTGAAACGAGAAAACGTCGCAAGCGTCGAGCATTCCGTTTTCCGCCGCCGAGTCCATCCAAGCGTCGCGAAACGCCGCGATCACCCCGCCGACGACCGGCGTTTCGACGCCGCGCCGCTCGTATTCTTGCGCGACCGCCTTCAAAATCGGAACGTATTGGTCCGCCGGAAGATTGCCGCCAAAATGAATATCCGGCTCGTTCCAAACTTCGATCGAGTTCCAAGTCGGCGCCCAGCGTTCGGCGATTCGCGCCCAACTGTCGGCGGTCTTCGTCAAGTCGTTCGGATAAACCGCGCCGACTCGACCGGCCCAACCGGGCGCGTCGTGTATCAGCTCGAGAACCGGAACGTCGTATTTTTTCGCCGTTTGCCGAACGAAATCGGCGCGCCGGTCGGCGTTAAAGTCGATTTGCCCCGGGGTCGATTCGATTCGGCCCCAACTCGTTCGCTCGCGGTACGTCGCGATCCCCATCCGCCGCGCGTTGAAGAGCAAATCGTCCCGGGCCGCGTCGGAGCCGACGAGCCAAGTCGTCGCCGCGTCGATTCCGAAAAACGGGTCGCGAATCCGCTCGCCGTCTTTCCCGCTTCCCGCGACTCGCGCCGTTTTCGCGCCGTCGCCGCCTTGTCCGCTTCCCGCGACTCGCGCCGTTTGCGCGCCTTCGCCGTTCTTTCCGCTTTCCGTCGTTTGTATATCTTGCCAATCTTGCCCATTTTGACCGTTTTCCGCTTGCGTCGGATCGGCCCAAAACGGCGGAATCGACGCGACGCCAAACGATTGGCCGGTTTCCGGGAACTCGATTTCCCAAAAACCTTGCGGCAACGGCGCCTCGACGGTCAGCGTCTTGCCGTCGCGCGTTCCCTTTCCTTCGCAAAAGGTCGCGCCGTCGGTCGTTTTGACGACGAAAGCGCCGGAAAGGTCGCCGTTCTCCGACTCGAACTTGAAAACGGCCGGAGCGTTCGGCTCGACCCAAAATTGCGTTACGTTAATCGGCGTCCAAGTCGCGACGCCGACGACGACCGCGCTCAACAAACCCCAAAGCGCCATTTTTCGCCCTCGCTATTTTCACTAAACTCGCTATCTTATCAAAATTTCGACGCGTCCCGGCTCGAGTCGCGTTTTCTCCGCCGCGAAACGCCGCCCGTTATTATCGCCGCCGAGACGGCGCAAGTCAAGCGTTTTCGTCGATTTTCGGCGCCTTTTCGCTTTTTTTGCCGCTCGACCGTTTATCCAATCGACCCAAATTCGCCAAATTCCGCGAAAAGGCGACAAAAAAACGCGCCGTCGACGTTTCCCGTCGCGGCGCTTTTCGTTAAAATCGTCAAAACCGGCCAACCGTCGTTTCCCGTCGCCAACGGTCGACGGTCGACCGTCGACCGTTAAGCGTTAAGCGTTTGCTAAGCGTTCGGCGTTTTTCAAGCGTTCGCCCCGTTTCGCGCCCGCTCCGCTTCCTCGCGTTCGG
>JAFTUJ010000358.1 GCA_017466305.1 Thermoguttaceae bacterium | reverse complement strand
TTTCCGCGACGGCTGCGCCCGTCGAGAAAAGGGGGAGAGCGGGGAACATTGCGAAAAACTCCAAATGCGCGTCGTTAAAGTTTGAGTCGTTTATTTATTTTACCCAAAACGCCGCTTCGTTCAAGTTTTTTTTAGCGCAAAGAGGGAGAAAAAGGACTTTTTTGCCATTTTTTTCGATAAAACGCGCTAAATCGGCGACGACGTAAAAGGAAGGAAGAGCGTTGGGGTTGCGTCGAGCGCGAAACGGCGTATAATGAGGGGCGGTAAAGGGGCGGGGCGGAGCCGAGTTTAAGCGGCGACGCAAGTAAGGAATAAGGCAAAACGGCGCGAAATAACGACGTTTTGAAAAGTTTGATTTTTGTTAGATTGGGATTGGCGCGTTCGGCGAGCAAATGTTTGGCCGGACTTTTGATTATTTTTTTAACGTAACGGAGAACGATTGAAATGACGAAAATTTCGCGACGCGACGCGTTGGCGACCGGTTTCGGGTTGGCGGCGTTTGGAACGGTGTTGGGCGACCTCGGATACGCGGAGGAAACGGCGACGAAAGACGCGGTTTGGCGGTTTGAGCCGGTCGACGTAAAGCTCGTCGGTAAACGCGTTTACGAGAATTACGACGCGGGCGGCTGTCTTTACGGCGCGTTCAAGGGCGCCGTCTTGGCGTACGCGGCGGCGGTCGAATCGGTCGACGCGGAGGCGGCGCGAGTCGCTCGCGGTTGTCCGTTCGTCGCGTTCCGTTGCGCTCGCGGCGGGTTTGGGCGGCTGAAGGAGCTTTGCGGCGCGGTCGCGGGGGGCGTTATGTTCTTCAGCTGCTTCCTCAACGATTACGCGGACGTCTGCAAGTTGGCGGCGGCGCTCGGCGAATACGGTCGGGAAACGCCGCTTCCGGAGTACGTTCCGGAAAAAGACGACGCGCCGAACTTCTTGCGCGTCGTCGCTAAAGGATTGACTTGCCGCGAGATGGGCGGCGCTTGGATGAAAGCCGCGACCGACGAGCAAAAGAAGCTGGTCGGCGAGCGTTGCAAGCGCCACACGGCGTCGATTATGATGAAAGCCGTCGAACTTTTGAACGCGCATTTCGCCGAAAAGGCCGCGAAAGCGACGAAAAACGCTTAAACGCTTAAACGTTTGAAACGCCGCGTCGCCGTTCGGGTTGCAAATAAAAAAACGACGAACGACGGCGCGGCGTTTGATTTTTTGAAAAAAGTTTGAAACTTAGGCGTTCGACGGCGACGCGGAATCGGCGAGTTCCGCGTCGCGATTGGGGCAACGTCGGCGGCATTCCTTGCGACAAGTTTCGCGGTTGCGCCCGCAAAGCTCGTAAGAACCGCCTTCGACGTCGAGGCAAAGTCCTTCGACGACAAAGGTTGCGAGTTTGCGGCGCGCGCTTTTGTACAACCGTTGAACCGTCGTTCGGGCGACGTTCATTTGCGTCGCCACTTCTTCTTGCGTTAGACCGACGTAATCGACGAGGCGCAACGCTTCGAATTCCGTTACGTCGATCGTTATCGAACGGCGATTTTCGTTTGAAAAATCCGCGTCCGCCGTTTCAAAACGACGGCATTTCGGTTCCAAACAGACGCGACGACATTTAGGCGCGCGCGGCATTTTAATACTCCTGACGCTAAGCGTTTGATTATCCGTTATTTAAGTTGGCTTCTTTTAAATGAAGAGCGTCGGGCCCGCGTCTTTGGCGAGGTCGATAAAACGACCGACGCCGGCGATTTCGTCGACTTCGATCAGTTCCTCCGGCGCGAACCCCATCACGTTCGCAGCCATTTCGCAGGCGACGAAGCGAACGCCGAGTTCCTTGGCTTGCGTCAACAACTCCGGAAGCGTCGGAACGTTTTGCTTGCTCATCGCGTGTTTCATCGCCGCTTTTCCGAGGCCGCCGAAGTTCATTTTCGACAGTTTGAGACGTTCCGCGCCCCGGGGAAGGAGAGCGCCGAAAGCCTTGTCGAATAACGTTTTCTTGACGCGCGGCGCCGGATTTTTTCGTAAAACGCTCAGTCCCCAGAAGGTGAAAAAAACGCTTGTTTGAACGCCGGACGCCGCGGCGCCGCAAGCGATAATCAACGCCGCGAGGGCTTTGTCGAGGTCGGAGCTGAACAGGACGATCGCCGCCGACTTCGCGTTTTGCGTTTGCGCGGCAAAGTTTTTCGCTTGTTCCGCAAAATCGGCGCCGCTTGAGGTCGCGAACGGTTGCGGCGCGACGGAAGTCTCGGAACCGCCGGGTTTGCGGAGCGTCGCCGTTAATTCGCCGTTTTGCGTTTCGAACCGTTCGATTCGAACGCCGGTCGAACGCGCCCAACTCCGCAAATCGATTTCAAACGTCGCCGCCGCTCGGAGTCGAACGACCGTTCCGGGCGACGCCGCGTCGAACGTTCGTCGCAAGCGGACGATCGGACCCGGGCAAGCGAGCGCTCGGACGTCGAGTTCGAGCGGTTCCGCGTCGGCGTTCGAAGTCGTTGCGGCGGAATCGGTTGGAGCGTTCGGCGTCGTCGGCGCGCTTGGCGTTTGCGGGACGCTCGGCGTCGAGGCGGGAACGGACGGGCCGGGCGTCGGCGGATTGAACAGCCGCCAAGTCGAAAAGCCGCCGGAGAGGTTGAAAACGTCGAAACCGCGTTGACGCAAAATCCGTTCGGCGACGTAACCTCTTTTGCCGACTTGACAAAACGCGACGATCGGGCGCGAACGGTCGAGTTCGCCGAGGCGGTCGCGCAACTCGTCGAGCGGAACGTTGACGGCGCCGGGAATCGTCGCCAACTCAAATTCTTCCGGCGTTCGAACGTCGAGGAGGAGCGCGTTTTCCGGGAGTTCGTCCGGATAAACGGGGCGGGTTAAGCCGGTTAAAACGTTTGACGCGATCATACCGGCTTCGTTGACCGGGTCTTTGGCCGCGTTAAAGGGCGGCGCGTAAGCGAGTTCGAGCGTCGCAAGGTCGCGAACCGTTCCGCCGAATCGGGCCGCTGTCGCGACGACGTCCGTTCGTTTGTCGACGCCTTGTCGTCCGACAAACTGCGCGCCGAGGATTTTACCGTCGTTCGGGGCGAAAAGGAGTTTGACGAAAATCGGCGTTCCGCCCGGATAGAAACCCGCGTTCGACGAAGGGTTTAGGTAAATTTTGCGGAACGGAAGCGCCGCCGCTTTCAAACGTTTTTCCGTCCAGCCGACGCTTCCGACGGCGAGCGAACCGACTTTTAAAATCGACGCGCCGAGCGTTCCGACGTATCGCGATTCGGAAACGGCGTCGGAGGAAATGTCGACTAACTTGTTAGCAGAGACTAATTTGGGCGAATTCGAGCGATTGTTGGTCGTCTCTAACGTGTTCGCGTTTTCTAATTGTCGGGCGCGGGAAACGATCGCGTCCGCCGCGACGCGTCCTTGTTTTTGGGCTGGGCCCGCCAAGGCGACCGCCGTCGGGCGTCCGGTCGTTAAATCGACGACTTGAACGACGTCGCCGACCGCGAAAATCGATTCGTCCGACGTTCGCATTTGTTCGTCGACGACGATATAACCGGCGTCGTTGATTTGTAAACCGCAAGATTGCGCGAGTTGCGAGTTGGGGCGAACGCCGATTCCCGTTAAGGCGAAATCCGTGTCGAAACGCCGACCGTCCGCGAAGACCGCCGAAATCCCGTCGCCGTCCGCCGCCGGTTCGAACGCCGCGAGCGAAGCGCCAAATTCGACGCGAACGCCGAGCGCCGTCAATTCGTTTTCGATCAAACGGCTTGCTTCGCGGTCGATCGTTTTCAAAAGTTGGTCGCCGCGAACCGCTAAAACGACTTCTAAACCCTTTAAACGAAGGTTTTCCGCCGACTCTAACGCGACGAAGCCGGAACCGACGACGAGCGCGCGGCGGGCGCCGGAGTCGAGACGGCGAGCGATTTCGTCCGAATCGGGAACCGTCCAAAGAGGCGAAACGCGCGGGTCGTCGGCGCCCGGGACGTTCGGCGACGTTGGAGAAGCGCCGGTCGCTAAAATTAGGGCGTCATAACTTTCGTCGTATTCCGAACCGTCGCGGCGTCGGACGCGAACCGTTTTCGCGGCGCGGTCGATGGAAATCGCTTCCGAACCGGTTCGAACGTCGACGCGAAAACGGCGGCGCAACAGTTCCGGAGTCGCGACGAGAAGCGCGTCGCGGTTAGTAACGCCTCCGAGTCGGTAGGGCAAACCGCAGTTGGCGAACGAGACGTAATCGCCGCGTTCCAAAAGAATTATGTCGGCGTTTTCGTCGAGGCGACGAAGTCGGGTCGCGGCGGTCGCGCCCCCGGCGACGGCTCCGATAACGATCGTTTTCATTGCGAAGGCTCCTTTAATTTAAAAGATGACGCTAACTTTAGGATTCGTTTCAAAAGGTTAGTTGAAACAAACTATTGAAAAGTCGACCAAAACGGGAGTCTTAAAACGCTTAAAAAAGTCGGTCGACTGCGACCGAACAAAATTTTTCGCGATTTTCTTTTGAATATATGTTCATTATA
>JAFTUJ010000357.1 GCA_017466305.1 Thermoguttaceae bacterium | reverse complement strand
TCGCGTTTTATCGCCGCGTTTTTATTGACGCGTTTACGTCGAGACGCTCGGCGTTTAAAAACGCGAACGTCTTTTTCTTCTCGCCCAATAAGAGGCGCGGCAACGAAAATATTTTGCTTTTTTTCAAAAAATAATAAAAAAACAAAAAATAATAAAAAAACGCGCCGACGCAAAAACGCCGACGCGCTCGTCAACGTTAAAGAACGCCGCTCGTCAACGTTAAAGAACGCGACGTTTCGGCTTATTCCATTTCTTTTTCAAGAAACCCGCGCGGCCTTATCGTCTTGATCGCCTCTTCGCCGCGCCGAAACAAACCGACCAATTTTTCGATTGTCGTCGTTTCTTGAACGGGTTCCAAACTCGCCAACGATTCGAGCGCCGCTTGCGCCTCTTTGTTTCCGGCTTCCAACGACTTCTCGAACCATCGCGCCGCCTCTTGCAAGTCGCGCTTGACGCCTCGACCGTTAGCGTAATGCGCGCCGAGATTGTACCTCGCGTCCGCGTCCCCATTTTCCGCCGCTCTTTTTACGCCGGTAAAAAAACCTTGCTTATCCCCGCTCCGCAACGCCCAAAACGCGGCTTCGTCTTGGCGTCGGTCTTCGTAGTAAGGGCTGTCAAAATCGTCCGCGGTCGCTCCTCCTTCTTTTCAAACGTTAATCTTTTTTAGACAGTTTTTCAACCGACGAACGATACGACGACGTTTATCGCCCCTAAACCGCCTTCATTTTTTCAAACGCCGTTCTTTTTCAAAACATAATTCCATCGACTAAACGATATTGTACCGAATCTTTCCCGTTTTTCAAGGCGCGGTAAGCGAAGCCGTTCGCGCCAACGTCGCTTGCGCGAGCCGCTTTGCTTGCGTCGCTTACCGCTAAGAAGAGCGAAACGGGCCAATTTGGGCTCAAATTCCGCTTTTTTTGAAAAAAAACTTCCCTTTCGGCGCAAAATCGTTTATAATAGCGGCGCGTCGACGTTTCAAGCGGCGGCGTTTCCCGTTTTCCTTTCCTTTTACCTTCCAACGAAATTCCCGACCAAACGCCGTCCCGCAAAGCGTTAGCGGAGCGGAAGCGTTCGTCGGCGGAGCGTTTTATGTCCGACAAAAAATACGATATCGGCCTCGTCGGCGCCGGCGTGATGGGCCAAAATCTCGCCCTCAATATGATCGACCGCGGTTTCAGCGTCGCCGTTTACGACCTCGCGGCCTCCCAAACCGACAAATTCCTCGCCAAAGACGAAGCGAAGTCGAAAGGCGACGCGCTGACCGGCGCTTACACGCTCGAAGAGCTCGCGTCGAAGCTGAAAACGCCGCGCAAAGTCCTCATGATGGTTACCGCGAAAGACCCGGTTCCGGCGCTCGAAAACGCCCTTTACCCGGACCGCGCCCCGGTCGACGCCGTTCTCGACGCGCTTCTGCCGCATCTCGAACCGGGCGACGTCGCGATCGACGGCGGGAACACGCACTTCAAAGACACCGAACGCCGCGTCAAATTCCTCGCCGAACGCGGAATCCGCTTCGTCGGGAGCGGCGTTTCCGGCGGCGAAGAGGGCGCGCGCAAGGGCCCGAGCTTGATGCCCGGCGGCGACCCGGAGGCTTGGCCGCTCGTTCAACCGATCTTCCAAGCGATTTCGGCGAAAGTCGGCCCGAACAACGACGTTCCGTGTTGCGATTGGATCGGAAACGGCGGCGCGGGCCATTACGTTAAAATGGTTCACAACGGCGTCGAATACGGCGACATGCAGCTCATCGGCGACGCGTACTGGATTCTCAAAAACGCCGTCGGCGCGACGAACGAAGAACTCGCCGAAATCTTCGGTCAATGGAATCGCGAAGAACTCGACAGCTATTTGATCGAAATCACCCGCGATATTTTCACCGTCGTCGACCCCCAAACGAAAGCCGGCCTCGTCGACGTTATCCTCGACGCGGCGGGAGCCAAGGGCACCGGGAAGTGGATGAGCCAACACGCGCTCGACCTCGGCGTTCCGAGTTCGCTCGTTACGGAAGCGGTTTACGCTCGGTCGATTTCTTCGCTCAAAGCGGAGCGCGTCGCCGCGAGCCGCGTTCTCTCCGGCCCGACGAACGTCCGCTACTCCGGCGACCGCGCCGAATTCATTAATCAAGTGAAGCAAGCGCTTTACGCGTCGAAAATCTGCAGTTACGCGCAAGGGTTCGCCCAACTTCGCGCCGTCGCGAAGGAGTTCGGCTGGACGCTCGACTTGGGTCGAATCGCGCTCCTTTGGCGCGGCGGCTGCATCATTCGCGCCGTCTTCCTCGAACGGATTAAAGAGGCGTTCGACGAGAACCCGAACCTCGAAAACTTGCTCCTCGCGCCCTATTTTAAAGCGGCGGTCGAAAACGCGCAAACCGCTTGGCGCAACGTCGTTAAGACGGCGGTCGAACTCGGAATTCCGGCGCCCGGTTTCGCGACCGCGCTGACCTATTTCGACGCCTACCGCTCGGAACGGCTCCCGGCGAATCTCATCCAAGCGCAACGCGACTATTTCGGCGCCCACACGTACAAACGCGTCGACGACGAAACCGGCGCCGCCCATCACACCGACTGGATCGCCGAGAAGAAATAACGCCGCGCAAGCGTTCAAAGCGGTCGTCAAAAACCTCCTAGCTTACCCGTCTTAACGGTCCTTGCCGCGACGGTCGCTCCTTTAAGCGTTCGACCGTCGCGTCGGGGGCGTTTTCGCGCTTCTTGGCAACTTCACCGTCTTGCCTATCTTCACCGTCTTAACGCCGACGCGATCTTTTCGGCAAAAATCCGCCGCATTCTCCCAAAATCGTTGACGCGGCCCGTTCGTTCCGTTAAAATAAGAGCGCGAAACGACGTTTCAACGTTCCGGCGTTCCCCGTTTCGCGACCGCTTCGTTTCGTTTTCCCGCTCCGCACCGCCGAAAGGAACCGACGATGACCGTTTCCCGTTTTTCTCTATTTTCGCTATTTTCCGCCGTTTTAACCGCCGCGTTTCTTGCGGTTAACGCGCCGACGTCCGCCGCCGAACCGCCCGCCGTTCGGATTTGGCCGGTCGACCCGCACTTGAAAATTTTCGGCGATTCCCCCGCCGCCGACGCCGCCCCGCTCGTCCTCCGCGCCGCTCGCAACGAATACGAATCGGGCCAATTCGGGTTGCGCGCCGACGCCGACGTCGCCGGGCTTTCCCTCGCCGTCTCGGATTTAACGAACGCCGACGGAGGCAAAATCGCCGCGTCGAACGTTCGCCTCCGCCCGATCGGAACGATTCCCGTTACCAAAAACACGCCGGGCGCCGAAAATATCGTCGTCCGCAAAGCGCCGTTCGACGCGCCGGACGTTCTCCTCGAAGAAACGACGCTCGACCTAACCGCGCAAACGTCGAAAGGCGTTTGGGTTACGCTCTTCGTTCCGAGCGAAACGGCGCCGGGTCGCTACTCCGGAACGATTACGGTCGCTTCCGAAACGGCGCGCGCCGAACTTCCGCTCGAAGTCGAAGTTTTCCGCTTCGAACTCCCGCAAGAGCGGCATTTATGGGCGACGAACTGGTTCGCTTACGGTCGGTTCGCGACGGCGGCGGGCGTCGAGTTCGCGTCGGAGGAATATTGGGCGGTTTTGGAGCGTTATTTCCGCAACATGGCCGAGCACCGCCAAAACGTCGTTTACGTCTACTGGCGCCCGGGCGACGGTCTCACTCGAGCGACGCGCTCGAAAGACGGCGCTTGGAACGTCGACTTTTCCCAACTCGAACGCTATCTTAAACTCGCGGAGGAAACCGGCGTCGGCGAGCGGTTCGAACTCGTTCACGTCGGCGGAATCAACCGCGACGACGCCACGATAAACTGGGCGAAAGGCGCGATTTACGACGAAGCGCAAGACAAAACCGTTTGGCTCGACTCCGCCGAATGGCTCGCGCCGGTTTTGAGCCGCCTCGAAGCGTATTTGGTCGAAACGGGCCGAATCGACCGCTGCATGATTCACATCGCCGACGAGCCGTTTCGCGCCGACTTGCCCGCTTGGCGCGCCGCGTCGCGACGGATTCGCGAAATCGCCCCGAAACTGCGCCGAATCGACGCGATCGAGTCGACCGATTTTGTCGGCGATCTTGAAGTTTGGGTTCCGAAGCTCTCGCACTTCGACCGTTGGCGCGAATTTTACGAAGAAGTCCGCGCGGACGCCGCTCAAAAGGGCGCCGACGTCGAATTTTGGTACTATATTTGCTGCCATCCTTACGGCGAACGCTACCCGAACCGCTTTATGGATTTGCCCGGTTCCCGCGTTCGCGCGCTCCATTGGCTGAATTATTCGGAGAACTTAACCGGCTATTTGCACTGGGGTTACAACTTTTGGGGCGACGACCCGTTCGGCGCTCCGACCGAGAAATACGGCCCCGGCGACACGCACGTCGTCTACCCCGGCCCGCTCGACTCGATTCGTTGGGAGCTGGAACGCGAAAGCGTCGAGGATTACGAATATTTCGTTTTGCTCGAAAACCTAATCGCCGACGTTAAAAAGAGTTCCGGCGCCGAATTGCGTTGGCTGAACGCGAAAAAACGCTCGCTCGAACTCGCCCGCCGCGCGATTAGAACGCCGTCCGACGTCGCGCTCGACCCGGCGGTCTTTACCGAAACGCGCCTCGAACTGGCTCGCGAAATCGAGTCGCTAACGAACGGCCCGCGTTTGCTCGTCCAAACGTTCCCCGGCGACGGCGCGACGCTCGTCCCGGGCCCGGTCGTTATCGAGTTTTACGGCTTGACGGAACCCGGCGCGACCGTCTCGATCGGCGGCAAAGCGGTCGAAGTTCGCTCGGACGGAACGTTCGAACACTCGACTTGGCAAGAGAAAACCGGCGCGGTTGAGATTATCGCGACGACGCCGGACGGTCGAACGGCGAAAACGGTTCGACGCTTCGTCGCGGCGCCGCCGGTCGTTCCGGTCGCGGCGACTCAAGAAGCGGCGAAGTAACGTCGTTTCGGCCTTTGCGTTCCTTAAAAAACGCTCGAGACGTTTCGCCGTTTCGCGCCGAGAGCGTCCCGGGCGTTCCTCGTTTCCACGTTCCCATTTTCCCCGTTCTTCCCGTTTTTCCCCTTTTAACTCCCGTTAAGTTAAGGAGCTTTCTCCCGATGAAATTTTCAACGCTTCGCTTCGTCGTCGCGGCGGCTTTCGTCGCGGCGGCGGGAACGCTTTATTTCGGCGCTTCTCCCGCTTCCAACGCCGACGAACCGGCTAAACGCTTAACGAAAGAAGAAATCGTCGACGACTTAACGTCGCTGATTAAATATCCGGAATTGAAGGACTTGCCGAACGTCCGCGAGTACGAAAAGCTCAAGCGAACGGTCGAAATCGGCGGCAAGGAATACGTCGTTTGGACCGACGCGATTCAAGCCGCGCTCGACGAGAAAAAGGGCGTTTACATTCCGAAATCGGACGACGTTTATTACATCGACAATCCGATTATGCTCGACTCCGACGTCGCGATTCAAGCCGACCCGGAGGCGCGGATTCACGCCGTCCCGGACTTGAACGCCTGCATGTTGCGCAACCGACATATGCTCCCGGGCCGGATTCGCCCCGTTTACCTCGACGACGACTCGTCGCGCGATTTCCGCATCGTCGTTAGCGGCGGAATTTGGTCGCAAGAGAAGAAACACCGCTCCGAAGGAGACGGCGCGTCCGACCGCAAGCGGACGATTCCGGGCTCGGCGGGCGTTTTCCTCTTCTCGAACGTCGCCGATCTCTCGATCGTCAACGTTAAAATCGAAAAGGGCGCGCCGTTTGCGTTTCACGTCTCGAACGCTCGGAACGTTTTCATTTCGGATATCGCGGTCGAGACGAACTGCGACGGCGTTCACTTCAACGGTCCGCTGTCCCGCGCCGTCGTTCAAAACTTCGACTGCGTTCGCACCGGCGACGACTGCGTCGCGATCAACGCTTGGGACTGGCCGCAAAGCGGGCCCGCGCTTGGGCCCATCGACCGCGTTTTGGTTCAAAATTGCCGCTCGGTCTCCGGTTCGTTGAAGGATATCCGCCTTCTCCCCGGCGTCTTGGTTTACCCGGACGGAACGAAAATCGACTGCCCGATCACGAACGTCGTCTTGCGCGACCTCGAAGGCTTCAACTATTTCAAGATGTACGCGCAGTCGCCGGCCGGTCGCCAAAACGAATGCCAGGTCGGAACGCTCGACAATATTTACGTCGACAATCTCAAAGGCGCGCTCGCCTGCACCCCGACCGCCGGTTGGGACAAGGACTTTTACGGCGTCGGCCCGAACAACAAAGTCAACCCGATCGCGCCGATCAGTATTTTGTCGAACTCGCGCAACTTGACGTTCGAGAATTTGACGCTTAAAAAGCCGGACGGCGACGCTTGCTTGGTTTACGTCGGCCCGGAATGTATGCAATTTTGGTAAGGCTCCGGCGAAAACCGCCGCCCGGTCGACGTTTTTATGAGCGACGCGACCTGCGTCGTCGAGAATATCGAGTTCAAAAATATCCGGTTCGAAGACGGAACGCCGGTTCCGAACCCGGAAAAGCTCGTTCGCCCGGTCAAACTGAGTCGCAACCCGAACTACCCGAAGGAATCCCCGCGCGGCGGCGACGGCGGCGGCGAAGTGCGACGCGTCGACGTTCTCCAATAACGCCGGACGTCCGAACGCCGAACGTTGTTTTCTTGGCGTTTTTCAGAACTAACGCCGTTGATTTTGCCCAAACGTCGAGAAAAAATTTCGGTTCCCGAACGCGGCGACGTTCCCCGCCCGAGCGGCGCCGCGTTCCCGCTTTTTCCCGTTTCCCTGTTTCCCCATTTCCCCCATTTTCCCCCTTTCCCGCCGTTTAACGTTTAATATGCTTGAAATCGAAATGAAGTTCCGCGTTCCGGACGCCGACGCTTACGAGGCTCGCCTTCGGGACGATTTTTCGCTCGTCTTCGACGCGGCGCGCTCCGAAATCGACCTCTTTTTCCGCAACGAAGCCGCCGGGTTCCCGACCGAAGGGAAAGCGCTGCGAATCCGCCGTCAAGACCGCCGCTTAGTCGCGACGTTCAAGGGCCCGCGCCTCGACCCGAAAGCGAAAATCCGCGAAGAAATCGAGCTTCCGCTCGGCCCCGCGCTTCCCGCCGACGTCGACGAAGCGAGCGTCGAGCGAGTCCGCGCCGACTGGATTCGCTTCTTCGAACGCCTCGGGTTCGAACCGGGCCCGACCGTCTCGAAGCGCCGCCGAACCGCTCGGTTGACGTTCGAAGGTCGCGCGTTCGAAATCGTTTTGGACGAGGTTCCGCCGCTCGGCTTTT
>JAFTUJ010000356.1 GCA_017466305.1 Thermoguttaceae bacterium | reverse complement strand
CGCCAAGTCGCCGAAGTCGCGCGTCGTTACCGTCCGACCCTTTTCCCGACGACGCCGACGTTCCTGCGGACGTACCTGCGCCGTTGCGACCCCGCCGACTTCGAATCGATCGACTTCCCGGTGCCGGGCGCCGAGAAAACGCCGGCCGACCTGCGCGACGCTTGGAAGGAAAAGTTCGGTTACGACCTTTGCGAAGGTTACGGCGCGACCGAAATGGCGCCGGTTATGTCGGTCAACAAGCCGCCGCGCCGCGCGCCGGACGATTTTTCGCCCTATCATAAAGCCGGTTCGATCGGCCGCACGAGCCCGAACTTTGTCGCGAAAGTCGTCGATATGGACACCGGCGAAGAACTCCCGCCGAACGTTTCCGGGATGCTTCTCGTCAAGAGTAACTCGATCACGCCCGGTTATTACGACGATCCGGAGCGCACGGCGAAAATCTTCGTCGGCGACTGGTACGTTTCCGGCGATATCGCGAAGATCGACGAAGACAACTTCATCTTCATCACCGGGCGAGAAACGCGGATGTCGAAGATCGGCGGCGAAATGGCGCCGCACGGCCTCATCGAAGAGCGGTTGGCGCAAGTCGTTCAAGATTGGGAACGCGAAAACGCCGACCCGAACGCCGCCGCGTCCGACGACGACGCGAAATCGGCGCTCCGGCTCGTCGTTACCGCCGTCCCGGACGAGAAGAAGGGCGAAAAGTTAGTCGTCCTTTACACCGACTTGCCGAGCAATATCGACGAGCTTTGCAAGCGAACCGCCGCGACCGGACTTCCGCAACTTTGGGTTCCGTCGCCGGCCAACTTCCGCAAGGTCGACGCGATTCCGATTTTGGGAACCGGCAAGCTCGACTTGAAGGGCGTCAAAGACCTCGCGCTGCAGATTTACGGCCTCGCCGACGCGCAAAACTAGCCGTTTTTCTCGGTTCGACCGACTCGACCGTCTCGACCGTTTTAATCGATTCAGTCGATTCAACCATCCGAATCGGTCGAACCGTTTTTCTCCGCCGCGCCGTTAAGCGTCGTTCGTCGTTTTTCCTTTTCCTTTTTTCGACGTTTCGCCGCTTTTCCGGTCGATCGGCGGTCGCGGGTCGACGCGTTTCTCGCAAGCGCGTCGACCTTTTTCTTTCCGCGTTTCCTTTATCTTCGCCATTTCGCCTATTTCCCTTATTTCCCCTTTTCGCCGCGCAAACGACAATTTCGCCCGAAAATCGTTCCGTACTTTCTCCGCTCCGGCGACGCGATTCTAAACTTTTCGCGACCCGACGTTCCGGCGCCGTCGCCGACGCGCCGTCTTTGTTCTCCCTTGCCCAAGAAAGCGAAGTTTATGCGCCGCCCTTATCCCCTTTGCGCTCCGCTCGCCGCCTTCCTCCTTCCCGCGTTTGCCGGTTGCGTTTCCGACTCGTTGAAGTTCGCCCGCAAACCGACCTCGCCCGCGAGCGCCGCGCCGACGCCGATCGTCGAGCAAGTCGACTATTCGGAACGTCCCGCCGCGACGTACTCCGTCGACGGCGCGCCCGTTCAACCGTCGCCGACGTCCGCCGCGCCGCTCGGCGGTTTTTACGCGACGCCGTCGAGCGCGCCCGGTTGTCCCGCTCCGGTCGCCGACCCGGCCTCCGTTCCTCCGTCCCTTCCCGCGTTCAATCCGTCGCCGTCCTCGTCGACGTCCCCCGCCGCGCCCGGTTCCGTTCCGCTCGGCGATTTCGGCGCCGCCGACCAACGCGAAGAACGCCGCCTGCGCGAAGAACTCCTCGAAGCGCGCGCCGACGCCCGCCGTCAAATCGACGCGAACGAGTCGCTCCTCCGTCAAACGGCGACTTACCGCCGTGACGCGGAGGAAACGGTCGCCGCGCTCCGCCGCCAAAACGCCGAACTCGCCGAAAAAAACCGCGTCCTCTTGGCCGACGCCGCCGAACTCCGCGCCGAACGCGAGTTCCTCGAACGCCGTCGCCGACTCCAAGACGCCGCGACGCGCCGCCCCTCGACGACCGTCGTCGTCCCGAACAACAGCGTCGCCGCGCTCGACCTGCGCCTCTCCGACCCGAAAATCCTCCCGATTCGCCGCGACGGCGACGTCGCGACGATCGAACTCCAAGACGATCTCCTTTTCAAACCGAATTCAAACGAGTTCAGCGAAGAGGGCAAAGACCGCCTCCGCCTCCTCGCGACCGACGTTTTGCGCCGCTATCCGACGAACGTCCTCGCGATTCAAGGTCATTCCGACCTCGACCCGGCGCGCCCGGAGGACGCCCTTTCGGCGCAGGCGGCGAGCGTTCAAAAAGCTTATCTTGTCGCGGAATTCCTCGTCGAGGAGACCGGCGTCGCGCGGAACCAAACGATCGTCGGCGGAAGCGGCGCCGTTTCGCCGATCGTCTCGAACGAAAACGAAACGAACCGCCGACGCAACCGCCGCGTTGAAATCGCGATTCGGCCCGAAACGATCGTTCCGCGCTTCGAACTCGCTCGAAGCGCCCTCGCGCCGACGTCCGCCCCTTCTTCCGCCGTCGACTCGTCGCGAACCGCCGCTTCAACCGTCAAATCAAACGAAAACCCTCAAACCGTTTCCGCCGCTAAAACCGACAAAACCGGTCTCGCCCCCGCGCCCGGCGCCGCCAAGCGAATCGTCCGTTAAGCCGTCCGCCCAATTTT
>JAFTUJ010000355.1 GCA_017466305.1 Thermoguttaceae bacterium | reverse complement strand
TCGCGCAGGTACGCCCAACGCGGAACGAACTTTTGCGGGCAGTCCGGGCCGTTGTTCGGGCTTGGGACGATCATTTCCGGGCGATTGTCCTCCTCTAAAATGTAACGTCGCCCGCGCTCGATTCCGGCCAAAATCGCGCGGTAATCCGGGTCGTTTTTGTCGACGAAGACCGGTTTGCCCGACTTCTCCTCGCAGACGCCGAGACCGCCCGCCGCCTTTGACAACGGGCCTCTAACCGCTTTTGAAAGCTCCGGATACGACAAGTCGAAAATCTCCAAACGGCTGAAACGCCCGTTCGCTTGCGACAAGTCGTGCGGAATAAACATATCGGTCGCGTCGTCCGGATTGCGATACGAGTAGTAATCGCGGAAAAGATCGTAGACGCCGAAGCCTTTTTTCGGGTCGAGCGGCGTATGACACCCGTCGCAACGGCGCGAGATCGCCTCTTGCATCGCGGCGGTTTCCGGCCAATCTTTCTCGTTGCGAACCGGCTGATTCAGCATATAATAGCCGATCGCTCCGGCGGCCGACGCGGCGTAAGTTCCGGCGTAATTCGCTCCGGCGTCGAGCCAACATCGAACGACGTCGCGCTCCGTTTTCGTCAATTCGACGCCGTAATGCTTTTCGTCGATTAACTTTAGTAAGCGACTCGCCCCGGAGCCGATCTCGTAAGGGCCGAAGTTGCTCTTCGCGCGGTTGCGGTTGTCGCCTAAGAGTTTACGCCAATTCAGATGCGCGTAGCTAATCGTATACATCGGCGACCAGTGCCCCGAAACGTTGAAACCGCCCTCCTCGCGGTCGGGGTTGTGACACTCGAGGCAGTGTTTGTCCAAAATCGGCTGAATATCGCGGGCGAAGCTAAAAACTTCCGGAACGCCCTCGATCGGCTCGATTTTCGACGGCGGATTCTTCATCATCTCCATCAGACGGTTCTTTTCGTCCGACGCGGCCGTTTCGACGCGCTCCTCGTGACAGCCGACGCAACTCAAATTCTCGCCGGGCATTACCGACGTGAACGAGTGCATCCGCTTGACGCAGCGGCCTTGCGCGTCCATCGCCAAGAAGAAAATCGGACGGTTCGCCGGAACGCGGAAGTACGCCGAGCCGTCCTCCGACACCGGGACGCGTCCCAAGAACCGTTCGATCGTGAACGTGCCGCGCATACTCGTCATTTCCGTGCCGCCGCTGTAGTAAACCGGCTTCGGAAGCGTTTCGTAAATATGGAGTTCCTTAATCGTTCCCGGCTTGACGTCCCGCATTTTTCGTCCGACGTAAACGTTCAAGAGGGCGATCGTTCCCTCCGTTTGCGTCGGGTCGGTCGAGTCGGCGGTCAACGGCTCTCGTTCGCGCGGGGCGAGCGGACGCGGTTCGCCGACGTAAAACCCTTGGTCGACAAGTTCTTGCGGCAATTGATAAAGCGTCGTTTCCCGACCGCGTTCGTCGAGGAGCGCGATTTTCGTCCGCGACGCCGTCATAAACTTCGTCTCGTCGAACGCCCAAGGGTCGCTGTGATTATTATTGCGCGAAACAATTTTCAAACCGCGCGGGTCGTCCGGGCCGTAACTCGGGTCGATTAAAGCGATAGGCCCGTAATGTTCCTTGATTCCGTGTCCCGGCGAGTACGTGCAAACGATTTTGTTCGAGTCCGGAACCGACTTCGGCGCGAGGATAACGGCGCCCGGCTTTTGGTTTCCATACAATATTTGTTGACGCGTCCCGTCTTGGTTCATCGTCCAAAGATGATGGTAGTCGAGCTGGCTGCGGTCGACGTACTCCCAACGCATATAGGCGATTTGCCCGTTCGAAAGAACCCAAGGCGTGTTGTCCTGCTCGACGTTGCAAGAGAGTTCGCGTATCGTGCCGTCCGGCAAGCGTTTATAAATCGTTCCGACGTGCGTTACCCAACAGCCGACGTAACGTTTGGCGCGCGTCGAGCAGAAGACGATCGAATCGTCCGGAAGCCAAGTCGGCTCGTAGTCGTCCCAACCGGGCGGCGCGAAGTCGCGAGCGTTCCCTAGAGGCGCGGCGGAAGAGCGAAACTCGGTCGACGTCGACGGTTCGACGCCCTCGGGGAGCTTGAGCGGTTCGTCCGTCTCTTCGCCGGTGAGGCGCGTAAGTTCCGTGCCGTCGGCGTTTATAACGTAAAGACTGTAGTGTTTTTTCCCCGCCGGGAGGTAAGAAAAGAGGATGCGCTTGCCGTCGTAATGAACCTGCGGGTCGCGAAAGTTCCCTTGCGGGTCTTCGATAATCGGACGCGTCTTTTTCGTAACGACGTTATAAGCGTAAATCCCGCCGCCGCTTCCCATTGGGAACGGCAAACGGCAAACGTTGTCGGCGTAATAGCCGATATTCGCGTACCAGTGCCCGTCGAAACTGGGTTTGCGGACGGCGAAAACGATTTCGTCCGGCATTCCGGCGTCGCGGAACCCTTGGAGCGTCTCTTCGAGGGGCGGTCGCGCCGCTTCCGGATTGACCGCCGCGGCCAATTCTTCGGCGCTCGGACGGCGTTCGAAGACGGCGATTTCGGACGCGCCCCAATGAAGCCCGCCTTCGTAACCGTTCAAAAATCGAATTTTAACGGTCGAAACTTCGCGCTTTTCAAACTCGACGAACTGCGGGCCGTGAATCATCTCGAATCTTCCGGACGCGACCGGCGCCGCGTCGTCGTCGAGATAAACTTCGTAATCGCGGAAGACCTCGTTCAACATCGCCGCTCCGGTGCGCCCGTAATAAACGACCGTCGAAACGGCGCGCGGCTCGTCCCAACTCAGCTCGAAATCGGCCTTGCCGCCCGTTTTTTCGCCGTCGACGACCCAAGAACGCCCGCGGTCGCCCCCGCCCAACTTCGGCGCGACGTCGCCGTCGATCGCCGCGAACGCCGTATAAGGCGCGCTGTGTTCGTTCGACGCCCAAACCTCCGCGTCGAACGCAAGATTCCGAAGCGCAACGTTTTGCGTCGACGCCGAACCGTCCGCCGCAAACGTCGACGCGACGTCGCCGAGCCCGCCGCAAACGCCGAACGCGCCGACGCAACAACCGAGCGCCGCCGCCCAAATCGTTCGTTTCATTTTTCTTTCCTCTTACTTTCAACGAATCCGCTTTCGCCGACGCTTCGCTTCCGCTCCGCCCGCGACGCTCCAATAATTGGACGAGTTAATTATACCGGACGCCCAACCGCGACGCAAGCGTCGGACGCTCAAAAGCGGCAAAAAGTCGAAAAAAACGCCCTTTTTTCGCGTTTTACGTCGTCGCTTTCTTGAAAATCGCCGCGACTTCTCCCCGTTCGCGCCCCCAAGCCCGCGTTTTATGGAGTCGGAGCGCGCCGGGAGCGACTTCGGGCGCTTGTCGACGCCGGAAAATCGGGTATAATCGTTGCGACGGTCGAAGAAAAACCGCCGCAAAATTGTTAAAATCGACGATCGCCGGAGCCCAAAGCGCTTAATTCCGCCGCTCGTTTGATTTTTATTTCCAAGAAACGTTTTTCAAACTTTTCAAACGCGCCTTTGAAACCGGCGTTTTTTAAGAAATAAGAAAGCGACAAAATTCGATGAACGCCGACGAAACGATCGTCGCGCAGGCGTCGGCGCAAGGGAACGCGCGCCGCGGAATCGTTCGCCTCTCCGGCGACGCGGTTCTCGACGCCGTCGCGCCCCTCTTCTTTTTCCGCCGCCCAAGCGCCGACTTCCCGCCCGAAACGCCGGAAGAACTCGCACCGCTCGCCCCCGTATCGCCGTCGGCGGTCGTTCCGAACGTCGAGCGTCCGGCGGTCGTCTCCGGCTGGCTCGCGCCTTGGGGCGTCGAAACGCAACCCCTCGCGGCGCCGCCGTTTGCCCCTCTCGCCGACTCCGCCGATTCCGCCGATTCCGAACGACAAAACGCCGACGAAGCGCAAAAAACCGCCAAACGACAAGACGTCGCTAAAACGCCGTTCGAGCCGCCGTATCTCGTCCGTTGCGCCCTCTTTTATTGGCCGTCCGAACGCGGCTTTACCGGCGAACGCGCCGTCGAGCTGCATTTGCCGGGCGCGCCGCCGATTCTCGACGCCGTCGTCCGCTCGATCTGCTCGACCGGAAACGCTCGGCTGGCGCGTCGCGGCGAGTTCGCGCTCCGCGCTTTCCTCAACGGACGCATCGACTTAACCCAAGCCGAAGCGATACTTGGCGCGATCGACGCCCGCTCCGACGGCGAACTCCAAACGGCGCTCGAGCAACTCGCCGGAAACCTTTCCCGCGCGTTCGGCGCCCTCCGCGAAACGCTTTTCGACGTTCTTTGCAACCTCGAAGCCGGATTCGACTTCGTTGAAGAAGATATCGAGTTCGTTTCGACCGACGAGATTCGGGCGCAACTCGAAAACGCGATTTCGCAAATCGACGAAACGCTCGACCGAACGCGCTCCCGGGGAACGCTCGACAAGGCGCCGCGCGTCGTTCTCGCCGGACTCCCAAACGCCGGTAAAAGCTCGCTTTACAACCGACTCGTTCAAACGTTCGGCCCGAAAAACGCCGCGACCGAAAACGCCGCCGCGCTCGTCTCCGACGTCGCCGGAACGACCCGCGATTATCTCGAAACGGAACTAACCGTCGACGACGTCGCGTTCGTCCTCGTCGACTCGGCGGGCGTCGAAAACGTTCAAGAAGCCGAGAAAACAAGCGTTTTTGAAAACAACAAAAAAAGCGCCAATTTTCAAACAAATCAAACGTCGTCGGAAAACGCGCCTCCTGAAAGCGGAAAAGATCGAGAAAGCGGAAAAACCGCCGCGCCGTCGGAACCGTCGCCCCGCGCCCTTGCGCAACTTGGGTTAAAACGGGTTTTCGCCGACGCGTCGCTCATTTTGCGCTGTCGCGACGCCGCGTCGAACGACTTTCCGCCCGATTTTGGAGCCGAACTCGGGATTCCCGCCGACGTTCCGACGCTCGACGTCGCGACGAAACGGGACGACGCCGCGTCGCCGGCTTCCCAAGACGAAGAGCCGATAAAAGAAAAAACGCCGCTCGCCGCCGACGTCGCAAACGAAGCGGCGCAAGGAGTTAACGCGCCGCTCGAAACGTCCGCCGCGACCGGTTTCGGCGTCGAAACGTTGGGCCGCCGAATCGCCGACCGGCTCCGCGCCGAAATGGAAAACGGCGAAATCGTCCCGTCGACCGCCGTCCGCTGTCAAGAATCGCTCCGCGAAGCGAACGACGCGCTCCGTCGCGCGCTCGACCTGCTCGACGGCGCGCTTTTCGACGAAGTTTTAGTCGCCGCCGAGATTCGCGTCGCGCTCGACCGAATCGGGCTCGTCGTCGGCGCCGTTCATACCGAAGATTTGCTCGACCGTATTTTCAGCCGCTTCTGCGTCGGCAAATGAATTGCGGAACCGCAGCTCCGGGTTCGCGACCGAAATTTCGTCGTAATTCGCGACGGAAATCAATCCGAGCTGCTGCAGGAACTCAAGACGCGCGGCGACGTCGGAAATCGCGAAAAATTCCCGGTTAGGCCGCCCGCTCCAATACATTCGGCGCGCGATTTCGAGCGTCGTCAACGGCTCTTCCGCGTCGTCGAGGAGCGCGAAAAGCCGTCCGTTGCGCCGCTCCATTCCGCGAACGACCTGCCGAACGCGGTTCGGAACGTCGAAAATCGGCGCTTCGTGCGCCGGAAGCGCGACCAATTTTCGCCCGGCGGCCCGTTCGTACCGCTCGCCGATTCGCGCCAACGCCCGCAACGAGCGAATATAATTCCAAACGCCGGTTCGCGGCGTCATACGCGACGGCCAAATTTGCGTCAGCGTCTTCGAAAGGAGCAGGTCGCCGGTCAAAATAACGTCGTCGAGTTGAAACGCGAGATGTCCCGGGGAGTGTCCGGGCAAGTAAAACGTCTTCAACGCGCCAAACGTTTCCCCGCCGAGGAGCGTTTTCGCGACCGGCGTCGACTTCGCGCGCCCCGGTCGGAACCCGAACCCGTCGAGAATCCCCGGAATCTCCGCCGCCGGAACCCCGGCTTCGCGCAAGAAATGAAACGACCGAACGTTCGAGACGCAAGCCTGTTCGTTAAACGACGCGACGACGCGACTTTCAAACGAATGCGACCAAACCTCCGCGCCGGTTCGCCGACGCAGTTCGTTCGCGCCGCCGAAATGGTCGATATGCGAATGCGTCAGCAAAATCCGCCGAATTTTCTCCGGCGCAAAACCGGGCTCGAACTCTTCGCGAATCGTTCGGAACGCGCTTTCCAAGTCGGCGTTCGACTCGTCGCTTCCGCTCCCGGCGTCGATCAGCCAATACTCCGTCGGATTCGTCTGAATCGCCGGAGCGCCGCCCAAGCTCGTCGCCCTTCCCGCGTTGGAACCGCTTGTTTTGTCGGCGTTTAGGTCGGCGTCGCCCGCGCTTTCCGTCGCGCCCGCCCCGGCCTTTTCAACGTCTTGCGTCGATCGCGTTTTTAACGTCGACGTTCCTTCGACCGTCGAACGCGGCGGCGCGGTCGGGGCGGCGAACAAGTAAATCGAGCCCGGCAAAATCGGCAAAACCCGCGCCGCAATCCGATAAATAACGAACCCGGCGCGCGTTCGCAACCGCTCGACGCGACCGTCCGACGACACTTCGTCGCCAAAAATCTCGACGCGACGCGTCGCCGCGTTCAGCCGATTCGTCGTCGCCACCGTCGGCGCCGTCGTTCGCTCTTC
>JAFTUJ010000354.1 GCA_017466305.1 Thermoguttaceae bacterium | reverse complement strand
CTTCTTTGGAACGGCGAGCAAGTCGAGTTTTGGCGGGCCGCGCGCGCCGCTTGCGTTCGGGGCGATTTTGAGTCGGCGTTGCGAAGCGTCGAAGATTGACCGCGAGCGCGGCGTTTTAGAGGAATCGCGCAAATTAGGCGGTTTGAAGGAAAAAGAAAGACTTTGAAAGCGGCGACGTTGGGCGGAGAACCGTCGGAGCGTCGACGACGCGGAGATAAAAGGATTGGCGATGGTTGACGGCGCGCTTTGGGCGTTGGCGGTTGAAGGCGGACGCGGAGATTGGAACGTCGTTTTTGCGTTGGTCGCGGCGGCGTTTTGGACGGCGGCGTTCGGAACCGTTTGGCTTGGGCGCGGCGAAACGGACGGCGACTCCGAGCTGGAAACGAACGAACGACTGGAGTCGGCGTATCGGGCGTTGTCGGCGTTGGTTTCCGCGTTCGTCGCCGAGCGGAAACGACGGAACGCGTCGAACGAAACGGGAACGATTGGGCAAGAAGGCGAAAATGGAGAAAACGTTGGTTTTGGCGAAGGAGGGGAAAACGCGTCGTCGCGGTCGGATGCGTCGCCCCTTAACGGCGCTAAATTGGGGGGAAACGGCAAAATAGACGGCTCCGCGCAAGACGATTTTGCGGAAACCGACGCCGGCGCTTTGAACGCCGTTGATTTTTGGCGCGAAGATTATTGGAATTTTGATTTCGGGCTCGACCGCGACCCGACGGCGGAGGCGGAGGACGACCCGGACGCTTGGAAAAAGGACGGGAAAGACGGTTCCGCGCAAGGCGCGAGCCCTTCTTCCGGCAAAAACGGAACGACCGGCCCGGTCGACGCGAACGGAGCGGGCGCCGACGAACGAGACGACCGACGGCGAACCGGGAATTATTTCGGCGCGTTTTTTCAACGTCGGAACGACGCGCAAACGGGCGAAAACGGCGGCGAAGGGCGCGAAGAGCGGACGGCGCGTTGGAAACGTCCGAAAAACGACGACGCGAACGGAGGCGGCCCAAAAGGAGAAAACGCGTCGACGAGCGGGTTTGCGCAAAATGCGGAAGCGGCGCAAGACGCGTCGGCGGGCGGGTTTGCGCAAAACGCGGAGGCGGCGCAAGACGCGTCGACAGGAGGGTTTGCGCAAAATGCGGAAACGGCGGAGATTGCGGAGGGCGCGAAAGGAGCGCAAGACGCGTCGGCGCGCGGAAATAGGCAAGATCGGCAAAAACGGACGTCGGGAGAACCCGACGAAGAGGGCGAAAACGACGCGAAGGACGCGGCGGCGACGGAGCGCGTCTTTTTCGAAACGGACGAACGCGAACCTTGGGACGATTCGAACGTCGACGCGGAAGAACAATTCGATTTTGATTCCGATTATGACGACGGCGCAGTTTGGGAAGACGAGCCGGATTACGCGTTTCTCGACGACGAAACGAAGTCGGACGACGAGAAAATCGCTTATTTAAGGCGGCGAATCGACGACGGCGATTCCGGCGCGCGGGAAGAGTTGGCGCGTCTTCTTCTGCAGATCGCCGCCGAAGCGGGGCGCGCCGACGCCGACAAAGCGTTCGCGGCGCTCGACGAAGCGGAACGACTCGTCGCCGAAATGGAGAGCGACGGGGCCGACGCGGAGGAATGCCGAGAATTATTGGGGCAAATATTGCTTCAACGTCCTTATTTCTATTTGCGCAACGAAATGACGCCGCCAATCGGGAGCGCGAACGCGGCGCTCGCGCAAATTCGAAGTTGGGCGAACGACGCGTCCGGGCCCGACGCGCGGCGTTTGCTGGCGACCGCTTGGCAAATTCAGGGGAATTGTCTCGCGGCGTTGGGGAGTTCGGTCGCGGCGCTTTCTTCGTTCCGAACCGCGCGGGAAATCTTTGAAGATTTGGTCGGCGAGGGGGAGAAGGACGCGGAGCCTTCGCTCGCTTACGTCGCCGCGGCGATGGGGGACGCTTACGCGGCGATCGGCGACTTGCCGCCGGCGATCGTTTCTTTTCGCGACGCGTTGGAGACGTTGGAAAAGTTCGAGCAAGAGCCGTTTCTTGCCGAAAAAGTCAACGTTTTATATCGTTTGAGTTCGGTTTTGCGGGCGCGCGGCGACGAAGACGGCGCCGAGAAAGCGTTGCGCGAAGCGGTCGACGTCGAAGAGCGCTTGCTCGCGATCGACGAAGAGGATTATTTCGCGCCTTACGCTCAACTTTCGACGGCGCACGCGGAGCTTTTGTTGAGTCGCGGCGCTTACGAGGACGCGTTGGCGGCGCTCGAACAAGCGATTTCGACGTTGAAAATTTACTTGACGGCCGACGTCGCGCTCTCGCGGCGGGCGCTCGCTTACGCGCTTTTGGACGATTCGTTGCGCAAACGGGCGATCGCGCGGATGCGGGCCGAGCGTTACCGGCTCGCGGCTTGCGACCTTGAAGAGGCGCTCGAATATTTGACGCTCGCGATGAAAAAGGGGGAAAATTTCGACCCGACGCGTCGCGTTTTGGAGACTTGCGCGCTTATTTTCGATTTGGGCGTCGCGCGGGACGTTTGGACGTTTGTTCCGGAAACGCAGGAACAGGTCGAACGTTTTGTCGCGGCGCTGACGCCGGCGGAACGGCGGCGCGCGACGCCGACGTACGCGCAATTGCTCTTGCAGCGACATGTCGCGCTAAGTAAGACGGGACGTTTCGACGAGGCGCGCGCGGCGACCGAAAAAGCGATCGCGGCGCTCGAAACGGAGTTGAACGCCGCCGAAGACGACGATGAAAACGAGTTGCGTTTGATTTTGGCGAAAGCGCGTTTCCAGCGGGCCGTTTATCGCGCCGAGTTGGAAGAAAAACCGCTCGACGCGCTTCCGGATTTTGAAGCGGCGATCGCGCTTTACGAAGCGGCGCGGCGAGAGGGGGAAACGGACGAAACGAGCGTCGCGTTCTATTTGGAAGCGGTTTGCCGCCGCGCGACGATTCGAGCGCAAGGCGGTTTGCCCGACGCGTCGAAGAACGTTCGCGAAGCCGTTCGCGAGGCGGCGGCGCTCTTGCGTCGCGGGCGTTGGCGTTTTCTCGACGAGGCGGCGAATTTATCGCGGACGACTTTTATTTGCGCGCTCGCCGAGCGGGACGAACTCGAAGCGTTGCGCGTCGTTCGCGTTTGGCTCCGTTATTTCCGATGTTTGCGGCGGCGGTACGTCGAGTCGAGTTGGACGCTCGAACTCGACGGGTACGAAGCGGCGAACGAGAAAAAACGTCGCGAAAATATTGAAACGTTAGAGAAAATCGAAGCGGCGAGCGTCGATTTGCGACGTTTTCGCGTTGGGATTGTCGAGTCGCGCGATTGGACGGCGGAGGAAGCGCGCTTTTTAAACGTCGACGTCGAAGCGATTTTGGGGCGTCCGAAGCGTTCGAGCGTCGAAAATCAAGCGAACGAAGCCGAAAAAGCGGTTGGGGCAATTGCGACGACCGATCGAAGCGACGCGTTTGGCGAAGTTGGTAAAATTGGCGAAGTTGGCGAAGTTGGCAAAGCCGGAGGAGTCGGCGAAGTCGGAGGAACGGGCGGAGTTGGCGAAACCGACAAAACCGACGGCGACGGCGGCGAAGTTGGGGGAATTGGCGAAATTAGCGAAAACGCGTCGGAGGCGAACGCTCAAACCGAATCGGGCGCGCGTCGATTTTGGCGCAAATGTTTCAACTTTTTCGCGTCGAAAGAAGCGGGAGAGGAGAAAAACGGCGAAAATAGCGAAAACGACGCGGATGCGGAAGACGCGGCGGTTGGGCAAGGCGCGACGGTTGGACAAGGCGCGACGGTTGGACAAGACACGACGGTTGGGCAAAGAACAACGGTTGGACGAGATGCGTTGATTGGGCAAAGCGCGGCGGTTGGGCAAGACGCGGCGGAATTCGAACGGCGTCGGGAGCGTTTAGAAACGTC
The DNA here is from genome assembly GCA_017466305.1 of Thermoguttaceae bacterium. Classification (GTDB taxonomy): domain Bacteria; phylum Planctomycetota; class Planctomycetia; order Pirellulales; family Thermoguttaceae; genus RUG369. Next base: position 2,824 of record JAFTUJ010000354.1, on the reverse strand, counting down.
GCGAAGGGCGTTTGCGACGGCGACGGCGAACGACGGTAAAACGCGCGCGTTGTTCGCCGATTTAACGATTTGCGTTCGCGTCGTCGAGCGGCGTTTGTCGGCCGGCGATTGGGGAATGTTGAGCCCGCTTTCTTGGGCGTTCGACAAGTTGACCGACCTTTATTTTGAAAACGGCGCGATTTGGTTGGCGGCGGAAGAGACGGTCGCCGCGTCGCGTCGTTTGGAGGCTTTGGATCCGCCGGACGACGCGGAAATTTTGACGAGTTGGAGCGCGTTTTGGCAACTGCAAGCGGCGACGCTTCGCTTGGCCGAGCGAAAAATCGAAGACGGCGACGAACGATTAAACGTTAACGTCGGCGACGTCGGCGACGACGGTTGCGACGGTTGCGTCGGTTGCGACGGTTGCAACGGCGAAAAACGCGTCGCGAACAAGGCGAACGCGGCGGAAACGTTAAACGTCGCGTCGCGGTCTTGCGAAGCGGCGTTTGACGCGGAAATTGAAAGAGCGTTTCGAGCGGCGTTTGACGCGAGCTTGCGAGCGAGCCGGGAGAGCGGCCCGAGCGCGGCGCTTTCGAAAATTCGGCTTGGCGAAATCGGCGCCGCCTATCTGCATTGGTTGACCTCTAAAGCGCGCGGCGACGAGGCTTGGGCCTTTGTTAGCGCGACGGGAGCGGAACTTGAAGCGCGTTCCGACGTCGAAAGTCCGATCGATTTATTCGCGCTTGGCGGATATTATTCGGCGATCGGAACGGCGGCGGACGCCCTGCAACGTCCGGAAACGCTCGTCGCGTTTGAAAAAGTCGCCGAAACGTTGCGTTTGGAAACGGAAATCGTCGGAGAACGACCGGAGATTTTAGCGCGACGAGCGGCGACGTGTCGGCGACTCGGCGCGTTGGCCGAAGCGAGGGGCGATAACGCGACGGCGAGCGATTTGTATTGGGACGCGGTCGACGACGCCCGGCGCAATTTGGAAGAAAACGGATTCGACGGCGGCGTTTTTGCGATTTTCGCGTCTCTTGTTCTTTTCTTTTTGCGCGAAGACGCGAAGGGGCGAGGGCGGATTGCGGCGCGACTGACCCGAAATTTGGAGAAGCAAGCCGAAGAAAAATGGAACGAAGAAGAACGTGAAAGCGCGGAATTAGGATTTTGGTACGTTAACTCGACGGCGGCGCTTTCGTCCGTTCAAACGAACGGTTCGTTTTTAGTCGCGAAGGAGCGTTTCGAACGCGCGTCCGAGGCGTTGAAGCGTTCGAGCGAGTTGGCGGAAACGGTCGCGGAAACGGCGCCGGAGGTGAAGTTTGCCGAAGGTTTGTTTTGGTTGCGACGCGGGTTCGGCGAATCGGGGCGAGCCGCGCTTTGGGAGGCGGTCGACGGTTGGGCGCGACTCGACGATTTCGACCCGGAACGTCCGACGCCCGATTCGTTGACGGCGCGAGTCTTTATCGCCGCGACGTTGACCGAAGAGCGTCGATTCGCCGAAGCGAGAAAGATTTTTGAAGAAATTTATCCGCTCGCCGAACGTCGCGCGCTTGAAGCCGCCGCCTTGGTCAAAAACGCCGGGAGAATGCGCCGATTGGGCAAAAGCGGACGGCTGCGACAAAGCGAAGAAAACGAGTTGACGCGTTCCTTGGAAGCGGCGCGCGATTTCTTGAAAGCGTATTGCATTTTGGGCGATTTCTTCGGAACGCTCGCCGCCGACGAAGGACGGTTTGACGTCGCCTTCCGTATTTTCGCTATTTTCCGCAAATTAGCGCGAAAAATGCGCGGCGCGTTTGGAAAAAAGGACGAAACGGAGAAAAACGTTTGGCATTTTTGGGCGGAGGCGGCGTTTAAGGCGAAAAAATATCGTTTCGCGATTTCGGCGGCGACGCGTTCGCTTGAAGGGCGGCGGCTTGCGGACGAAAACGAAGTCGCGTTTTTCTGCGAAGCGTCGCGAATTCGGGCGGAGGCGAGATTCGAGCGGAACGCTTGGGGCGATCGTCGCGCGGCGGCGGTCGACGTCGAGCGTTCTTTGGCGGCGATGCGCGTCGAATTTTGCGCCGGTCGTTTCTTTTTGCGGACGGAGTTTGCCGAAACGTTGTTGTTGCGAGCGCGATTGGCGGCGGCGCGGGGAGATTTTGAAGCGGCGCTGGCGGACGTCGCCCGGGCGCGGCGATTGACGGCGACGTCGGCGCGGCGCGGACAAGACCGAAGTCGCCGTTTGCTGGTCGAAAAGATCGAACCGTTTGCAAACGAACTTGCGAAACGGCGAGCGAACGTCGACGACGGCGGCGAGTCTTGAAACGCGACGAACTTGCCGGCGCGACGGAAGGATGGGCGCTTTGCGCGGAATACAACGGCGGCGCGACGAGATCGACGGCGTAAAAGGCGAGAAAGTAAACGCGGATTGGGTGATTTAGGCTGGTTGGGCAGATTAGGGGAGGCGGCGATGAATCGCGTGAAAGAATTTCGGGAGCGAAGAGGCTTCGCGGCGGCGACGTTGGCCGAGCGCGTTGGCGTTTCGGAGCGTTTTTTGCGCGCTTTGGAGGAGAATTCGAGCGTCGCGTCGGTTGAAATCGGCTTCAAGCTGGCGGTCGCGTTGGAGGCTCCGTTTGCCGAACTCTTTGGCTTGGAGGGAACTCCGGGCGCGGACGTCGTTTTTGGCCGTCTTGAAACGCCGAACGAGTCGCCGTCGACGGAGATTTGGGCGGTTTGCGTCGATTCGGAAAACGGCGCGGGCGAGGCGGTTTGCGTTGATTGGGAAAACGGCGCGAGTGAGGCTGTTTGTGTCGATTCGGAAAACGGCGCGGGCGAGGCGGTTTGCGTTGATTGGGAAAACGGCGCG
>JAFTUJ010000353.1 GCA_017466305.1 Thermoguttaceae bacterium | reverse complement strand
TTTGGATGACGTTCATCGGCGGTTGTCGCGGCATTTTCCACTTTAACCCGTTGGACGCCAAGGCGATAGGCGAACTGGCGCGCAAGTACCGCTGCACGTTCCTCTGCTGCACGCCGACCTTTTTGCGCAACTACCTGCGCCGTCGACCGCGCGAAGATTTCGAAAATCTGCACACGATCATGACAGGCGCCGAAAAGCTCCCGCGCGACCTAATCGACGCTTGGGAAACGAAATACGGCGTTCGTCCGACCGAAGGTTACGGCGCGACCGAGCTTTCGCCGTGTCCGCTCACCAACATTCCGGACGTGCGTTCCGGCTTCTGGCGCGACGATTTTTCGGAGGTTTTCGAAGAGCAAAAACGCGCCGCGGCGAACGGCGAACTTCCCGCCGACCGAAGCGTAGGTCGCGACGATTTCGAGATTTACCGCAAAGACGGTTCCGTCGGACGCGCGCACTCGAAAGCGGTCGTGAAAATCGTCGACCGCGAAACCGGCGCCGACTTGGGCGTCGACGAAGTAGGGCAAATCGCGGTCAAGGGCCCGCTCGTTACGACCGGTTATTACGGCGACGAAGAAGCGACGCGACAAGTCGTCAAAAACGGTTGGTACCTAACCGGCGACGTCGGACGTAAAGACCGCGACGGCTTCATTTGGATCGTCGGTCGCGAAAGCCGCATTTCGAAAATCGGGGGCGAAATGACGCCGCACGTTCCGATCGAAGAAGCGATGACCGCCGCGATCCAAGAGGCGCTCGCCGAACGCGGCGTCGAGCCCAAAGACGGGCTTCCGCTTTGCGCCGTAACCGCCGTTCCGGACGCGGCCAAGGGCGAAGCGCTCGTCGCGCTTTGGGTGAATTTCGGCGTCGAGCCGGAGGAAATCGTCCGTCGCATGCGCGAACGCGACCTTCCTAACCTCTGGATTCCCAACCTTTCGCGTTTTATCGAAGTCGCGGAAATCCCGATGTTGCAAACCGGCAAACTCGACTTAACGGGTATCCGCGCCGTCGCCAACGAACGCTTCGCTCCGTCGCAAAGCGAACAAGCGCTTTGAGCCGATTTTCGCAACCGAAGCGAAGCAACCTAAGCGAACGCTCGACTTGCAACCTTTAACCGACGCGGCGCGTTTTACCCGACGACGCCGCGCAACCGACTATTTAACAACGACTTAATCCAACCAACCGCCAAAGGAGCGCCAATATGATCGCGATCGTCGATTACGGAATGGGAAATTTACGCAGCGTTCAAAAAGCGTTCGAACGTCTTAACGTCGAAGCGCAAATCGTTTCGGAGCCGGAAGTTGCGTCGAAAGCCGATAAAATCGTTTTACCGGGCGTCGGCGCGATCGCGGACGCGGTCGCCGAGTTGGAGCGAACCGGAATGGACGCGGTCGTCCGCGAATCGATTTCGAGCGGCAAACCGTTCCTTGGCATATGCTTAGGTTTTCAAGCGCTTTTCGAATCGAGCGAAGAAAACGGAACGACGCGTTGCTTGGGGATTCTTCCCGGTCGCGTCGTCCGTTTCCCGGCCTTCCCGGATTTGGTCGTCCCGCACATGGGTTGGAACCGTCTCGTTTTCCAAAAGGAAGTCCCGATTTACCAAGGACTTAGCGAAGCCGACTTAGTCTACTTCGTCCACTCGTATTACGCGATAGCCGGCGAACCGTCCGACGTCGCGACGACGACCGATTACGGGCTCGACTTCTGCTCCTCAATCGCTCGCGACAACGTCTTCGGCGTCCAATTCCACCCGGAAAAGAGCCAAGCGGTCGGGTTGCGCATCTTAAGAAACTTCGCCGACCTTTAATCGCTTAACCGTCGCCAAGTAATAACTTACAACGGTCGAAAAACCGCCGCTTCCCCCTACTGCGACGTTTTTTCGACCGTTCGTCGTTTGCAACGACGTCGCGTCGTCCCTTTTTCCGCGTTTTTTCGACGCGCGTCGCCGCCGCAAACCAACGCAACCGTTTTAATCAAGCAACTTAACGTCAAAACGCAAAATGACTTCGCAAGACGCCCCTTCGCCCCTTTCGCCCAATTCGCCGACCGATTTCGAATGGAAGCCGAACAAAACCGGCGGCGCTACTATCCGTAAACTTCTCGCCGACGCGGAAAACGTCGTCGTGCCCGTCGAAATCGACGGTTTAACCGTTACCGAAATCGGTTCGGACGCGTTCGCCGGGTCGCGCTCGCTCGTCTCGCTCGTTCTTCCGTCGACCGTTCGCAAACTCGGCGATTACGCGTTTTGCGACTGCCGCAACCTCGCCGTTTTCGAAGGCCCGACGGAAGCCGACCGACTCGGCAAAGAGGCGTTCAACGGTTGTTCGTCGTTGACGCAAATCGTTATCCCGCAAGGAATCGAGAAAATTGGGCGCAAAACGTTCGACGGTTGCCGTTCGTTACAAAGCGCCGTCGTTCCGGCGAGCGTTCGTCAAATCGAAAAACGCGCGTTCTGCGACTGCGCGTCGCTAGAAACGGCGACGATTCTCGGGAGCGTCGCAAGTATCGGTCGTCGCGCGTTTTACAACTGCCGCAAACTCCGTTCGGTCGAAATCGTCGGGGCTGAAAAAATCGGAGCGCGCGCCTTCTTCGGCTGCGCTTCGCTCGAAAAAATCGAACTTCCCGACGGCGTTTGGAGCGTCGAGGACGCGGCGTTTTCCGGTTGCGAAGCGCTAACGTCCGTCGTCTTCCCGCCGAGCGTCGAGGAAATCGGCGACGATGTTTTCTCCGGTTGTTCTCCCGACTTAACGCTTTACGGCGCAACAGGTTCCGTCGCCGAACAATACGCCGCGGCCAACAGTCTCCGTTTCGAACCGCGTTAATCCGGCGTTAATCCGCCTCCTCGCCCGTTCGACGCCTCGACGTCGCTTCATTCCGTCGAACGGGTTTTCTACCGCGTTCTTTCTCGTTTTGCCTCTTCGCCTTTTCTCTTGTCGTTTCGCGCTTTACGCAATCGCGCAACAAGCGATTCGACAATTTGTCGATTTGGGCTCTTGATTTTACCGCAAGCGGAGGTTAAAATGAAGGAAGCGCGGCGTTCCGTTCCCAAACGCGCCGACCAAATTCACCTTTAACCGTTGTAATTAAACGTTTAAGGAAATCCGATGACTTTTTCGCCGTCCCCCGCCGACCGCGTTCCGAACCTGTCGTCCGACTTCAAATATAAAGTCTTAAAAACCGGAACCGGCGTTTCGATTCGAAAATTTCTCGTTCCCAACGCGACCGCCGTCGTTATCCCGAACGAAATCGACGGCCTTCCGGTCGTTGAAATCGGCCCGCGCGCCTTCGAAAACCGCGACTCGCTAACGAGCGTCGCGCTTCCGTCGCAACTCGCAACCGTTGGCGAAAGAGCGTTTTACAGCTGTTCCTCGTTGACGAAAGTCGATTTTTTTACGATTCCCAAGTTCGGCAAGGAAGCGTTTTACGCTTGCGAAGCGCTAACAACCGTCGCGCTTCCCGTCGACGCGGAAACGCTAAGGACCGCCGGCTTTGAACTATCGCTTAATCGCCCGTTCTACGAAATCTTTGATTCTTGCGTTGTTTTTAGCGTCGACGGTAAAACGCTAATCAAAACCTGTCGCCAACGAAACGCCAAATACGTCGTTCCGGACGGCGTCGAAGCGATCGCCGATTACGCGTTCGCGCATTGCCATACGTTAACGAATGTAGCGCACCCTAACTCGTTGCGTCGCATAGGCGTCGAGGCGTTCGCTTTTTGCGCCGAGCCGAAGAAAATCGCGATTCCCGACGGCTTAGAAACGGTCGGTCCTTGGGCGTTTCTTGGAGGTCGAACGCTTCGGACTCTCCGCTTCGGCGCCGCGTTGCGGGAAATAGGCCCCAATGCGTTCGAAAAGTGTTCTTCGAGCTTAACTCTAAGCGCGCCCAAAGGTTCCGTCGTCGAACAATACGCAAAAGAAAACAACCGACGTTTCCGACCGCGCCGCCGCTAAACCGCGTTTTGCGACGCGGCGCCAACGTTTATTTTCCGACGTTTCATTCTTTTTGTTCCAACCTTAACAAAAGTAATCGCAATGACTTCGCAACCTTCTTCTCTACCGACCGCGTCCCCGAATCGCGCGTCCGATTTCGCTTGGCGTCCCCTGCCGACGGGCGGCGCCGTTATCGTTGGCTTCACGAACGACGCTCCCGAAATGGTCGTTCCGCCGGAAATCGAGGGACGCCCCGTCGTCGCAATCCTCGAATGCGCGTTCAACCATCATAACACCTTGCGTTCGTTAACGTTGCCCGCTTCGGTCGAGTATTTTCTCGAGTCGATAAACGACGCGCCGTCGCCGAACGCCGAATTTCATCCCTTCGGACTTTTCGCCTTTTTCCGTTGCACGGAGCTGTCGGAAATCCTTGTCGCTCCGGAAAATAAGCGTTTCCGTTCCATCGACGGCGTTCTCTTTACCGCCGACGGCAAAACGCTCGCGCTCTATCCGAAAGGGCGCTCGGGCGCTTACGCCGTCCCGCCGGGCGTCGAGCGAATCGCTCAATACGCGTTTAGCGACGCTCGCTTGTCGTCGGT
>JAFTUJ010000352.1 GCA_017466305.1 Thermoguttaceae bacterium | reverse complement strand
CGTTTTCGAAAATTTTACCGCCGTCAACGGTCGCTGCCGCGCCTTTGCCGACGTAAAGGCCGCCGCCAAATTGCGTCGCTTCGTTGGCGTAAATTTCGTTATTTTCGAAGGCCGCCTTCCCGGCTTCGCCGACGCAAACGCCGCCGCCGTATTCGCCCGCGACGTTCTCGTAAATCGCCGTTTCCGCAAAGGTCGACGTTTCCGCGGAGAAGACGCACGCGCCCGCGCCGTAAAGAGCGGCGTTGCCGACGATCGTCGCGTTCGAGACGCTCGCCGTCCCGCTAAGGTAAACGCCGCCGCCCGCGTAAGTCGCTTTGTTGTCGGTAAACGACGTTCCCGCGACGGTCGCCGTTCCGGGCGCGTCGACAAACAAACCGCCGCCTTGGGTTCCGGCTTCGTTGTCGAAAAATTCGCAGTTCTCGACGGTCGCCGCGCCGGAGACGGAAAGCCCGCCGCCCATTTGCGCCGCAAGGTTGGCGTAAAGGTAGGCGTCCGTAAAGGTCGCGTTCCCGAGCGTTCCGACGTTCGCCCCGGCGCCGATCGGCGCTTCGTTTTGGTAAATTTGGCTCGCGCCGTCGAACGTCGCGGTTCCGTTGAGGTAAGCGCCGCCGCCCGCGTTCGTCGCCGAGTTCAAGCCCAGCGAAACGCCGGTTAAGGTCGCGACGGCGCCCTTGTCGACGTAAAGTCCGCCGCCTTGGATCGACGCGACGTTTTGCAGAAGTTGCGCGTTTTCCAACGTCGCTTCGCCGTTGACGAAGACGCCGGCGCCGTACTTCGCCGAGTTTTGGTAAATCGTCGCGCCGTCGACAATATCGGCGGTTCCGGTCTTGTCGACGTAAACGCCGCCGCCAAATTTCGCCGCCGAATTGGAGCTAATCCCGACGTTCTTAACGGTCGCCGTCCCGGAAACGCGGAGCGCGCCGCCGAAATCGGTCGCGACGTTGCCGGTCAACTCCCCGCCGCTAAGGGTCGCGTTCCCGCGGACGGAAACGGCGACGCCGGCGCCGGTGACCGCGTCGTTTTCGGAGACCGAAGCGTTGTTAAAGGTCGCGACGCCGTTGACGTAAACGCCGCCGCCGACTTGCGACGCCGCGTTGCCTTCGATCTTGACGTAGCTAGCGTCGAGGGTTCCGGACTTGTCGACAAAAACGCCGCCGCCTTGAACCGACGCTTCGTTGCCGAAAATCGCGGTCGACGAGACCGAGGTTTTCCCGTTGACCAAAAGGCCCGCGCCGTACTTGGCTTTGTTTTCGGAAATCGCGCCGTCTTGGACGGTTACGTCGCCGGTCGAGGAGACGTAAAGCCCGCCGCCGAGCGTTCCGGCTGCGTTGCCGACGAACTTCACACCGACAAAATACGTCGGCGGTTCTTGCGTAACAAGTTCCGCGTCGAGACGAACGTCGACGAAAACGCCGCCGCCCGCCGCTTGCGCGACGTTGTCGGCGATAACGCAGTAACTGAACGTCGCGTTGGCGCCCAGATAGAGCCCGCCGCCGTACGCCGGGTCGTGTTCGCCCGCGTTAGCATCCGTCTTGACCGCGTTCCCGCCGGTGAACGTCAGGAAGTTAAAGTTAACATAATCGTTGTAAATCGTATACTTAGGAACATAAACAACGCGACTCAACCCTTGCGCGTCGATCGTAACGCCGCCGACGCCGTCCTCCGGCATAGCGGCGGAACCGTCGATCGTCAACGGTTTGTCGATCGTCAAATGCCCCTTGTCCAGCTTAACCGTCGGAATCCCGCTCTTAAAGCTAACGTAGTCGCCCGCTTGCGCGTAAACTTCGACCGCTTCGCGGAGCGAATAGAGGTTGTCGGTCGGGTCGACGACGTCGCTTTCGATCGTAACGAAGGTCGACGGGTTTTCCCAAGTGCGCTTTTCGGTCGCGGCGAAGTCGGAATCGAGATAAACTCCGGTTCCAACGGCCTTAGCGCGGAAATAGTACATCGTGTAACCGGTCAGTTCGACCGCCGAAAGTCGCGCGACGCCGTCCGTGAAATCCGCCGCGGTCAACGTAAAATCGCCCTCGACGGTCGCGAAGTCCGGCGTCGACGAATATTCGACGACGTAACTCGACGCGTTGTCGACCGCGCCAACCGTCAGCGCGACCGTCGTATGACTCGTCGCTTGCGCGCTAATCGCCGGAGCGTTCAAAACGACCGGCAACGTCGCGCTCGTCGGCTCCGACCAATCCGAATCGACGTAAGCGTCGTTCTCCGCGGCTTTCGCCACGGCTTTGAAGTAGTACGTCGCGCCCGGAGTCAGACCGACGAGAACCCGCGTCCCGGAACCGCGCGAAATCTCTTCCGCGTCGGCGAAATCCGGATCCGTCGACATAAGATAAACGTAACCCGCGGCGTTCGCAACCGGCTCGATCGTCAGCGCGAGCGTCGTCGAATCCAACGCGACCGCCGAAATCGCCGGAGCCGGCAACGCGGCTTTCGCCGTCGTCGCGGACGCTTCCGTCGACCAAGCCGAACTTTCGTGCGTTTCGGCCTTCGGCGACGCGGCGTCGACGACCGCTTTCGCGCGGAAATAGTACGTCGTGAACGGTTGCAAACCGGAAACGTCGAACGCGCCGGCGCTCGTCGCGGTTCCCGACGTCGTCGTTTCGGCGGTAAAGTAGCGGCTCGTCGAATATTCGTACTCGTAGTAGTCGGCGTTCGCAACTTCTTTGATTTCGAACGTCAGCGTCGACGAATCGACCGTCGTCGCGTCGACTTCCGGAGCGTCCAAAACGATCTTGACCGTCGTCGCGTCGACCG
>JAFTUJ010000351.1 GCA_017466305.1 Thermoguttaceae bacterium | reverse complement strand
TACGTCGAATACTTGCGTCCGTTGATCGGCGAACTGCCGAAATACGTTAAACTCTTCTAATTGCGTCGAGTTTAATGCGGAAGTTGGCGTTTTGTCGAAAGTTTGACGCAAAGCGAGCGGTTCGAGCGGGAGCGTTCCGCGTTTCCGCTCGCCGCCGTTCATCGAATTAACGTTTGAGACGGTCGAGTCGTTCGACCGTTTGCGGACGTTTTTTGCCGTCGAAGCCGCGTCGCGTTCCGGTTGGGAGCGCGGCGCGGCTCTCGGCGTTTCTAGACGCGTCGCGACGGCGACCTTTAACGAACAACAAAAGGAAGTTCTTCTTTTTGCGCGAATCGCTCCGCCGCCGAATTCGCGTCGACGATTAACGTTAAATTTTCGCAACCGTCGAACGCGCTTTCGCCGATTTCGCCGACGCTCGCCGGAATCGTCGCCGACGTTAGCGCTTCGCAAGCTGCGAAAGCATAACGGCCTATTTTCTTAATATTAGGGGGTAGGTCAATCGATTTTAACGACGAACAACGAGCGAAGGCCCATTCGGGAATTTCGGTTATTTGCGAGGCGAGCGAAACCGAGGTTAGCGCTTTGCAATCTTCGAACGCGTTGTAATAGAGTCGGCGCAATCCTTGCGGTAGTTTGAGCGTTTTTAGAGCTCGACAACAACTGAAAGCGACGCAACTAATCTCGCGCAATCCTTGCGGTAGTTCGAGCGAACTTAACGATTGACAACCGCAAAACGCTTCCCAATTGATTTTGCGAAGTCCGGAGGGCAAGGAAATTGACTTCAGCCCTCGACAACCGCTAAACGCTTGGGCGCCGATCGCGCGAACCGACTCGGGAAGTTGGAGCGTCGTTAGCGATTCGCAATCTTGGAACGTTTCCGCGGCAATCTTAGTGATTCCGGAGGGAAAAGCGAACGACGATAGCGCCGAACAGCCGGCAAACGCGGCGGCGCCAATTCGTTGGAGTTGAGGCGGCGTCGAAATCGACCGTAATCTAAAACAATTTCGGAAAGCCTCGGCGCCGATTCGTTCGACGTTCGGCGGAAGGGCGAGCGACGTTAAACGGTTGCAGCCGGCGAACGCGCCTTCGGCGACGCTTGTTAATTGGGGCGGGAGCAGAAGAGACGTTAATTTCCAACAGTCGCTAAAAGCGCGTTGACCAATGCGTTCGACGCTCGGCGGGAGACGGAGCGACGTTAATTGAAAACAAAACTCGAACGCTCCCGGCGCGATTTGACGAACGCCGTCGGGAACCGCGTATTCGCCGGTTCTTCCTTGCGGGAAACGAACCAACGTTTCGCCGGAACGGTCGAAAAGAACGCCGTCGATCGCGCGGAAACGAACGCTGGCCGGCGGCGTTTCGAAAGAAACTAGAGATTGCGCAACGCTAAAAACGGAAGACTCGATTTTTTTTAAGTTGATTGGAAGTCGGACGGAAATCAAAGAATGAGCGTTCGACAAGGCGCCTGCTTCGAGCCTTTCAAGATGATTGGGAAGCTCGATTCGCGTCGGTTGACGGGGGTAAAACTCCGCGAAGTTGACGCGCCGAAGCCGTTTTAAGTTCGGCGGCAACTTCGGCGACTTCAACGCGGAACAACCGACGAACGGGTTGCCGTCGAGGCGTTCGAGATCGTCGGGAAGAGGCGCCGACGTTAACGACGCGGCGTTTAAAAAAGCTTCGCCGGCGATCGTTTTCAAACTCGATGGGAAACGAATCGACGTTAACCGCGAGTTGGCGAACGCTCGACGAGCGATTCGGCGAACGCCGTCGGGAACCGCGTATTCGCCGGTTTTACCCTCCGGACAACGAATCAGCGTTTTACCGGAACGGTCGAAAAGAACGCCGTCGACAACCCGAAAACGACGGTTCGGCGGAGAAAGCGCGAACGCCGTTAACGACGGAATCGCAAACGCGCCCGGGCGGATTTTCGCGAGACGCGACGGCAGCGTTAACGTTTTTAATTGCGGACAGTCAAAAAACGTTTCGACGGCGATCGAGCGAACCGGCGCGCCGTCGAGACGTTCCGGAATAACCGCGGAAGCCGCCTTTTCGCCGAAAAAAGCGACGATTCGGACGGCGCCGTCGGAACGCTCGCGCCAACGGAAATAACGAACGCAACGCAGCCAGTCGCCGACGGAAACGTCGCTCGGGCGAGCCGGAACGGGAAACTCGCTCCGCGACGGTTTGCGATGGCGACGTTGAAAATCTTCTTCGGACGGAGACGGTCCGGCGGCGGAAGACGGCGGCATAGCGGGACTCCATATTTAAAAACGGCGATATAAGCAACGCTTTATTATAAGGTTGGCGAATGCGAAAGACAAGAGGCGACGGAAAAAAAGCGCGTCGTTTAATGAATAAACCAAAAAACGTCGACCGAGCCGACGGTTTTAAAAAAAGAAAGAAGGAACCGTCGGCAAAGGACGCGGGGCCTCCCCCTTGGCGTCCGGCGCGAACGCGGTATAATTGTTTAGCGGTCGTTTTAGAAACGCCCGCCTCTTCAACGTCGCGGTTCGAACGCGGCAAACTCTTGGAGGAAAACGAATTATGGCGCAAACGCAAAATCCGGAATTTCTTGAAACGCGTTCCGTCGGACGGCTCCTTTTCGAATTTTCGCTTCCGGCGATCACCGCCGCGTTTGTGATGGCGACTTACAACCTCGTCGCTCGCGTTTTCGTCGGACAGTGTTTCGGAACCGACGGGCTCGCCGCCGTTACCGTCGCTTTTCCGGTCATTTTGATCTTTTTGGCGATCGCGATGACGATCGGCACCGGCGCGACGATCATCATTTCGATCAAACTCGGCGAACGGAACAACGAGCAAGCCGAAGAGGCGCTCGGGCAGGCGCTTTTCCTCTCCGCGGCGACTTCGGTTCTTTTTACCGCCTTCGGAATCGCGTTTATGGAGCCGCTTTTGCGTCTTTTCGGCGCGACCGAAGCGGTCATGCCGTTGGCGAAGTCGTATTTGTCGGTGTTAATTTGGGGCGTCTTTCCGCAACATATCGCGTACGGCGTCAACAACTTCATTCGCGCCGAAGGGAAACCGAGAATCGCGATGGTCTCGATGTTCATCGCGGCGATCGTCAACGCGGCGCTCGACTGGTTTTTCCTCTTTTATTTAGGAACCGGGATTTGGGGCGCCGGGCTCGCGAACGTCTTGGCGTGTTGCGTCAGCGCCGCTTGGATTTGCTGGCTCTATTTTTCCGGTCGAACGACGCTCCGTTGGCGGCTGAAATATTGTTGTCGCTTTAATTGGAAATTGACGAAGGAAATCGCGGTTCTCGGCGGCGTTCCGTTCGCGACGCAGGCTTGCGCGATGATTCTGTCGGTAACGCAAAACAACATGCTCGGCCAATTTGGGCGGGAATACGGCGAAGCGATGGGGTACAAGTTCGACGGCGGCGACGTCGCGGTCGCGGTGATGGGGATCGCGATCGCGATCGCCAACGCCGTCTTAATGCCGTTTTTAGGGCTTGGGCAAGGTTTGCAGCCGATCGTCGGGTACAACGTCGGCGCGAAACGCCCGGACCGCGTCTTGCCGGCGTTGACGTTGGCGCTGAAAGTCGTCGTCGTCGCCGGGTTCGCGGCTTGGTTCGTCCTGATGCTTTGGCCGAAACCGTTTGTTTGGCTCTTCTTGAATTCGAGCGAGCCGGGATACGAGGAGAAATTGGCGCTGGGAACAAGCGCGATTCGCTTCGTGATGTGCGGGTTGCCGTTCGTCGGCGTCAACATTTTGGCGGGCGGCTACTTCCAAGCGCACGGGCGACCGATTTTGGCGTTGATGCTGACGTTGTTGCGGCAGTTGCTCTTTTTGCTCCCTTGCCTTTACTTTTTACCGCGGATTTTCGAGGCGTGCGGCGTCGTCGGCTTGAACGGCTGTTGGTTTTCCTTTCCGATTTCCGACGCGTTGGCGTTCGCGGTCGCGGCGGTCTTCTTGGGAATCGAATATCGAACGAAAAAGAAGGAGATCGCCGAATACCGCCGTCTGAAAGCGGAGAAAGCGGCGGAGGAAGCGGAAAACGCGGCGGCGGGCGTTTAGCGAAGTTGGGTAAGAAAGCGAAACAAGGCTAATAATGCAAACGGCGCAAAAGAACGTCGACGCGAGAAAATACGTCGTTATTTCCGGAGCTTCCGGGGGGATTGGGCGCGCCGTCGCGGAGTCGTATTGCGGCGAAAACGTCGCGCTTTATCTGCAGACGAACCGGAATCGAGCGGCGTTGACCGACTGGGCGCGGCGGAACGGCGGCGATTTCGCGTCGGTCGAAATTTTCGAAGCGAATCTTGCGACCGAATCGGGCGTCGGCGGTTTCGTCGCCGGCGTTCTCGACGCGTTGAAAAAAGCGCAACAAACGGACGTTCCGCGACTCGACGCTTTCGTCGCGGCGGCGGGCGTCGACTTGATGACGCCGGAAATGAAGGCGGCGACCTTCGACGAACGGCTCCGGCGCGTTTGGGCGGTCGACGTCGCGGCGACGGTCGCGACGGCTCGGGCGTTCGGCGCGGCGGCTCGGGCGTTCGGCGCGGC
>JAFTUJ010000350.1 GCA_017466305.1 Thermoguttaceae bacterium | reverse complement strand
GCCGCCGCGCCACCGCTTTTTATCCACGGCCGATTCGAGATCGAGTTCGTAAGCGAGTTCTTCCGCAAACTCTTAGATTAATTCGAGTTGCATCGGCGCGAGCGAGTCGACCGGAACCAAAAAGGCGACGCCCGCTTCGTCCGCGAATCCGGTCGGGGTCGCGGCGGCGGTTTGCGCGACGAAGTAAACTTCCGTCAAGCCGGAGGCGACGCGGAAGGCGTCGAGCGCGGCTTTGCCGTCTTTGGCGGCGACGCTTAACGTCGCGTCGAGTTTGGGACGAAGCGTTTCGAGAGCTTCGGCGTTGTACCCGACGTTTTGCAACGCCGTCGTGACGACGTCGCCAAGAGTTTTTTGGAGTTGGTCGACGTCGAGGGTTTGAACGTTGAACCGCGCGACGGCGAGCGTGTCGGCGTTGACGAAGGGCTTGATCGCGGCGAGCGGCGACGCGTCTTGCGCCGGTTCGGCGGCGGACGCAAAAGCTCCGAAAAATAGCGAAACGCAGCAAGCGGCGACGGCGCCGATTCGCGCGAAACGTCGCGAAACTCGACGCGGAGAGAAGGACGGAGAAAGGGTCATCGGTATTCCTTAAATGTATTAAAGGAGCGAAATGGGACGAGCGCGCGGAAACCTTCGAACGCTCCGACGAAAACGGCGACGTAAAAAAACGAAGCGCTTTTAGAATATTATACCGTTTTTGTCGGCGGCGTCCAATTATTTTTTTACGCGGCGGCGCAAAAAAAGACGTTTTTTTACCGATCGTTTTCTTAAATACCGATTAAGCCGAAAAATAGGGCCCGGCGAGCGTTCGCGTCGGAAGCGAGGCGGATTGGAAAAACGCGGCGGGTTTTGACGGCGAAACGCCGAGCGGGCCTCCTTGACGCGGTCGCGAAGCGCCGGTATAATGTAAAACGCGTCGGCGTCGCTTGCGTTGGAGCGCGACGGCGGCGAACGTTTACGGAATCGAATAAAATTCAAACAAAAGTGCGAAAATAAAATAATGAGCGGACGAAAGATTTTGGTAACGAGCGCGCTCCCTTACGCCAACGGCGACATTCACATCGGGCACCTCGTCGAATACATTCAAACGGACGTTTGGGTTCGGTTCCAAAAACTGCGCGGCGAAAACTGCCGTTACTTCTGCGCCGACGACACGCACGGCGCCGCAATCACCATCTCGGCCCGTAAAAAAGGCGTTACTGAAGAAGAGTTTATCGCCGAAGTCAACGAAAAACACCGCGCCGACTTTGCCGGGTTCGGAATCGAATTCGACCATTACGGCAGCACGAACTCGCCGCAAACCCGCCGCTTTTGCGACGAGATTTGGGCGAAACTCCGCTCCGCCGGCTTCGTCGCCGAGCGCGAAATCGAACAGCTCTTCGACCCGGTCGAAGGCCGCTTCCTCGCCGACCGCTTCGTTCGCGGGACGTGCCCGAAATGCGGCAAAACCGACCAATACGGCGACAGTTGCGAGTGCGGCGCCGTCTATTCGCCGACCGAGTTGATCGACCCGAAAAGCGCCCTTTCCGGTGCGACGCCGGAACTGCGCAAGGCGAAACACCTCTTCGTCGAGATCGAAAAAGCGCGTCCGTTCCTCGAACGTTGGATCGACGAATCGGGCGCCCTGCAACCGGAAATCGCGAATTACCTCAAGGGCCAATTCCTCGGCGACGAACTTTGGCCTTGGGACGTTTCGCGTCCGGCGCCGTATTTCGGGTTCGAAATCCCGGATTCGCCCGGCAACTACTGGTACGTCTGGTTCGACGCGCCGATCGGTTATATGGGGTCGACGCTCGAATGGTGCGAGAAAAACGGCGAAGATTTCGACGGTTGGTGGCGGAATCCGGAAACGGAAATTCACCACTTCATCGGGAAGGATATTACCTATTTTCACACCCTTTTCTGGCCGGCGACGCTCCAAACGGCGGGCTTCAACCTCCCGAAAAAGGTGCATATACACGGCTTTTTGACCGTCGACGGCGAAAAAATGTCGAAGTCGAAAGGGACGTTCGTCTTGGCGCGGACGTACCTTAAACACCTCGACCCGTCGTACTTGCGCTATTTCTTCTCGACGAAAACGAGTTCCCGCGTCGACGACCTCGACCTGAACTTGGAGGAAATGGAGCTGAAAGTCAACGCGGACTTGGTCGGCGTCGTCGTCAACTTGGCGAGCCGAACGGCGAAGTTCGCGAACGCGACCGGTTTGGCCGACGTTTACCCGGAAGACGGCGGACTCTTCGCGGAAGCGGCGGCGAAGTCGGAGGAAATCGCGGCGGCGTACGAAGAGCGCGACTTCGGGAAGGCGATTCGAACGATTTTGGAATGCGGGTACCGCGCCAACCGTTACGTCGAAGAGGTCGCGCCTTGGACGCTCCGCAAGGAATGGGCGGCGCTCGAAAAGGACGAAAACGCGACGCCGGAAGCGCGGGAAGCGGCTCGCCGTCGCCTGCAAGACGCCGTAACGGTCAGTTTGAACCTTTTCCGCCAAGTCGTCGTCTACTTGGCGCCGGTTTTGCCGGAGTTGGCGAAGAAGACGGAAGAGCTGCTTAACACGAAGATTGAAAGTTGGAACGACGCGCAGTCGCCGATTCTCGGAACGGCGGTGAACGAATACCGTCATATGATGGCGCGCGTTCCGAAGGAAGGAATTGTCGCAATGCTTGAAGAATCGAAAGAAACGTTGAAGCCGGAAGCGGACGCCGCCCCGGTCGCCGAAAATACCGAAACCGCCGCTTGCCCGCAGTGCGCGGAAAACGCCGAATGCGCCGCCGAAGCGACCGAAGCCGCCGCTCCGACCGGAATCGCGCCTTGGTTCGACTCCGCGGAACCGCTCGCGGCGGAACCGATGAGCGAAACGATTACGATCGACGACTTTTTGAAGGTCGACCTCCGCGTCGGACGCATCGTCGAAGCGGAGCAAGTGAAGGAAGCGCGCAAGTTGCTGAAATTGAAGATTTCGCTCGGCGGCGACGAAACGCGACAAGTTTTCGCCGGAATTAAAGCGGCGTATCCGGAAGCGGAAAAGCTGATCGGCAAACTGGTCGTTTTCGTCGCGAACCTGCAACCGCGCCAAATGAAGTTCGGCCTTAGCGAAGGGATGGTCGTCGCGAGCGGCCCCGGCGGTCCGGACGTCTTCCTGACCTTCCCGGACGAAGGCGCGAAACCGGGGATGCGCTTGCACTAATCCGGAACGCGACCGTCGCGAACCGAGGTCGATTGCCGTTAATTCGAGCCGCGATCGCAACCGATTGCCGTTAATTCGGGCCGCGTTCGCAACCGATTGCCGTTAATTTGGCGTTTTGGTTAATTTCTGTTCGACGTTCCGCGACGCGTCGGCTTTTGCGCCGCTCCGATAAAAAGGAGCGGCTTTTTTTCTTTCTTGACGAGAAGCGCCGGTAAGAAACGCCAAGCGACGCGGCGTCGCCAACGCCGAAAAAAAGAGCAAGACGACGCGGCATCGCCAACGCCGAAAAATAAGAGTAAGACGACGCGGCGTCGCCAACGCCGGACAAGAGAGCAAGACGAGGCGCGTTCAAGAAACGACCGACGGTAGGCGCGAGAAATCGGCGAAAAAAGAGACGACGCGAAACCGACGAACGCCGCCGTCCGGTTAAACCGACGCGACGGCGGCGACCGTTTCCGCGTTGTAGTCGATCTGGGCGGCGACCGGCTCCGTCGTCCAAGACGCGCCGCCGCGCCATTCCAACAACCGCCGTATTTGCAAGTTGGCCTCGTCGCTCGATTCGGCGACGAAGTAGAGTTCCGCCGCGTCGTGCAAGTCGCCGTCGTCGTCGCGCTTCGAAACGCGAACGCGGTAGAGGCTGAACGTCGTCAAGTCCTTCAAAACGACCGGCTTCCGCTCTTTTTTGCGGCGGAAAAAATCAAAAATCTTCATCGGTTTTCCTTCAATAAAATAAAAACTTGGTCGGCGCGGTCGAGGTCAAAAAAAACGTCGGCGATCTCCATCGTCGCCCCCGCTCGATTGCGTTCGCCGTCGACGACAACGGCGTTAACGTCGACGTTTTGCGGCATATCGCGCGATTTTTCAAGCAGTTCGGCAAG
>JAFTUJ010000349.1 GCA_017466305.1 Thermoguttaceae bacterium | reverse complement strand
GCGAACGCGTAAAATGGATAAAATATCGAATTTGCTCAACTTCAAAGTGCTCCGTTTGATTCGCGTCGAGCTTCCGCGCTCGACGCGCAAATCGTCGAAGCGGAAAAATTGCTCGAACGTTACGAAACGGCGCTCCCTTACGCGCGCCGTTGGACGCCGAGCGATCCGTTTATGACGGTTGTCGCGTTAATGGCGTTTGTAATGATTGGAACGTTGGTGAAGGGGGTTTGCACTTACACGCATTCGCTTCTTTCGGCGCGAATCGGTCAACTTGGCGCTTTTGAATTGCGCGCGCTTTTTTTCCGCAAATTGCTTGGGTACGAAGTGAACCATTTCAGCCAACGCGGCGTCGCCGACGCGACAAGTCGATTTACGTCCGATATGGGGGCGTTGGCTAGCGGCGTTGAATTAGTTTACGGAAAAACGATTCGCGAACCGTTAAAGATGGTTGTTTGTCTTGTCGGCGCGGCGTTGGTCAGTTGGCAGCTCTTGCTTTTTACCTTCCTTTTCGTTCCGTTGGCGGCGGTTTCAATTAGTTGGTTGGCGAAATCGCTCAAGCGCGTCGTTCGAAACGCGATGCGGGAAATGGCGCAGCTGTACGGTCGCGTCGAGGAAACGTTTCGTTCCGTTCGCGTTGTTAAGTCGTTTAATCGCGAAGGTTACGAGATGGCGAAATTCCGCCGAACGAACAAGCAATATTTCAAACGCGGGATGAAAACGGCGAAATATAGCGCAATGACGAGTCCGATTACGGAAAGTTTAGGGATTATGATGCTTGTGCTGACGATCTTAGCCGGCGCGTATCTCGTCATTCACCAGCAAACGACGCTTTTCGGCGTTCCGATGGCGCCGCGTCCGCTCGACCTTGGTTCGTTAATCCTGTTTTACGGCTTTTTGATCGGCGCTTCCGACCCGGCGCGGCGTTTGTCCGACATTTTCGCCAACCTGCAAGGCGGGTGCGCCGCCGCCGACCGCATTTTCGAAATCATCGACCGCGAACCGGCGATTAAAGATTGCGAAAAACCGAAACGGTTGCAAAAATTCGAAAAGTCGATCGTTTTCGACGGCGTTTTCTTTGAATATCCGGTCGCCGAAACTTTTGCGCCGGCTCCGGAGCGGAAAAAAATGAAACCGCGCGACGCTGTCAAGCTCGCTTGGAACGCTTGGACGGAAAAATGGAAACGCGCCGATAAAAACGTCTCGCCCTCGCCCGCTTCGTCCGCCGTCGCCGCCGACGGAAAAGTCGCCGCAAATTCTTCAATTTCGGAAAAAGGACGCGAAAATCGAATTGTTTTGAAAAACGTTTCGTTTGAGATTAAATACGGCGAAACGGTCGCGATCGTCGGACGCAGCGGTTGCGGAAAAAGCACCCTGTTGAGCCTCGTTCCGCGTTTTAACGATCCGACGCAAGGGCGCGTTTTGATCGACGGAACGCCGATGACCGAAATTAAAATCGCCGACGTCCGCGAACAAATCGGGCTCGTCGCGCAAGATTCCGTTCTTTTCAACGACACCGTTTTTGAAAATATTCGTTACGGAAAACCGGGCGCGACGCGAGAAGAGGCGATCGAAGCCGCGAAAAAAGCTTACGCCGACGAGTTCATTCGCGAAGAGTTGCCCGACGGATACGATACGAACGTCGGGCCCGGCGGCGCGCTCCTCAGCGGCGGGCAACGACAGCGCATCGCGTTGGCGCGAGCGATTTTGAAGAACCCGCGCATCCTTCTGCTCGACGAAGCGACCAGCCAAATCGACCTGCAGAGCGAGCGTTATATTCATAAAGCGCTGAAAAATTACGTCGGTTCCCGAACGACGATTTTGATAACGCATCGTTTGAGCGCGATCAAGTTGGCCGACCGCGTCGTCGTTATGCAAGACGGCGTCGCGGAGTTCGTCGGAACGCACGAGGAAGCGTTGAAAAATTCGCCGTTTTACGCGAACCTTTGGGCGACCGAATCGCTCGACGACGATTTTGAAGATTAAAAAAAGTTGAATTTAACGATAAAAACGTTTATGATTTTCGGAAAAACAGCGCGGTTATGAGATTGCCGCGGCAAAAATAAGGAGAAAACGCAATGAAAGCGAACGAAACCGCGATTATCTTTATTGAGTTTCAAAACGATTTTTGTAAAGAAGGCGGAAAACTGAACGGACTGGTGCGCGACGAAATCGCCCGCAATCAAACGATTGAAAACGCCGTTCGTCTTCTGAACGGAGCGCGCGAAAAAGGCGTCAAAATTATTCACTGTCCGTTCGTTCTCGATCGCAAGTGGACGCTTGACAAGAACTTCGAAGGGATTTTGAAGGGCGTCGTCGACGGCGACGTGTTCGCGCCGGAGAGCTGGGGCGGGGCGATTATCGACGAAATGGCGCCGAAAGCCGGGGAAACGGTTCTCGTCGGCAAGCGCGCGCTTAACGGCTTCGTTCATACGAATCTCGCCGAGATTCTCGCGGAAGCGGGCGTTAAAAACGTCGGCGTCGCCGGTTTCTTGACGAACGTTTGCGCGCAAGCGACCGCTTGGGGCGCCTACGACTTGGGGTATCGAACGCGCTTGATTCCGAGCGCTTGCGGCGCCGCGACCCAAGCGATTCAAGAATACGTCGAAAACGAAGTTTGCCCGCTCTTTGGCGGCGCGCCGACGGTCGACGAATTTTTGGCGGAAATCGAGTAAACGGCGTTCCGAATAAAGGCTTTTTTTCCCGTCGACGCCGAATTGCTCCCGTTTTTTAACGCGCGGATCGTTCGGCGTCGCTTCTTTCTCTTGCGTTGGCTCGTTTCGTCCCGTCTTTCGGCGTTCTTTTGAAAAAAACGTTTTTAGAGTTAACGTTAGGTTTGTTGTTTTTAGTTTCGGAATATCGCGAATCAAACGCCGGTCGAGCGGTCGAACGGAGCGGTTGGGGAACGGAAAACGGCTTGAAGCGATCAACGCG
>JAFTUJ010000348.1 GCA_017466305.1 Thermoguttaceae bacterium | reverse complement strand
GCATAATATCGACGCTCCGCCGTTTCCCCATTCGCCCGACGCCGTCGGCGCCGCGCCCAATAAGTTCGCCGGCGTTCCCCAAAACGTCGTCGACGACAAATAAGCGTTCATTTTTCACCCCGTTTCTTCATCCTTGAAGTTTCTTTTACGACGCTTTTTTCGACCCTCTTGATCCTTTGCGCCGGCGCGTCGAGCCCTCGTTCGCGTCTTTGCGAACCGGTAAACTCGCCGCGTCGCGTATTACACCAAAAAAGCCGCGTCGCGTCAAGGCGTTTTTCGACAATAAAAAAACGGCGCTTGGCGCCCCCAAAATTTCCCTACAAGCAAAATATATCCTATAATCCGCATTTCCCACGCTAATTAGAGGCCGTTTTTTCCGATTTTGCAAAATTTTCCGCCAAAATTTTAAAGAAATCGCCAAAAAAATTAAAGAAATTTTCGCGTCGCGCTTTCATTTTTCGCGTTAACGGCCGCATGTCGCGCCGCTCTCTTTGAAATAAGCAACGTCAGCAGAAAAAACAATCAAAAAAACCTTAAAGCTTAAAACGAGAGAAACCGAGACCCCAAAAGAATATCGCGTTTTTATCTTAAAATCAACGCGCAATTTAATTTACGTTTTCTTATCCGTCGAATTTTCGTTCGACGCTTTTTTGTTCAGCGTCGACTCTTGCGCAAAAATCAACCCAAAAGACGTTAAACTCCGCCGTCGCGACGCGGCGACGACGCAATTAACGTCTTTTTGTTTTTTGTCGACGCGTCGAACGCCCGCGCTTCACCGTCGCGCCGCGACGGAATCCGCCGTCGGGTTGCGTCGCGCCCAACAAACGAACGCGACAAGAAACGCCGTCAATCCGAACGCGCAAACGCCGGTCGCAATTTGACTCGCCAACGTCAACCCGGCGAGTTTCAGCGAAACGTTAATCAAAACGATTCCGCAAATGATCGCGAAACTGCGCCGCGCCAAGTTCGAGCGTCCGGCCTCCAACACGACCCGATGACTCCGCGCCCCCAACGGAAATCCGATCGCGCCGCCGACCGCGATCAACGCCGCCAAAACGAAAACGGTCTCGTCGAAGCCGTCGCCGGAAAAAAGATACGTCGCGCCGCCGGTCAGCGTCGTCGTCAACAGGAGAAAACGAACGCTCCGCGCCGTCTCCTCTTCGGTCGCTTTGAAACCGTTCGCGAGCGCCGGTCGGAAGACCATCGCGCCGCCGACGCCGAGAACCGAACTGAAAACGCCCGCCCCGAGTCCGCAAACGAACGCCCAAAAACGGGTCGACGCGTTGAAAACGGTCGGCGACTCGTCCCCAAAAGAACGCGCCGCGCCGAAAAGCGTCTTCCAACCGATAAAGAGCATAAAACCGGCAAACCCGACCGAAATTGCCGTCGACCCGCAAAGTCGATGAAAAAACTCGTTGATCGGGAGCCCGCAAAACGACGTAACGAGCGCGCCCAACGCCATCGGAAGCGTTAAATTTCGCCCAAACGACCCAACTCCCCAACCGATTTGCGGCGCCTCCTTGCAGACCGTCCCGATCATCGACGGCGCCATCTGCAACAGTCCGACGCCGGCCCCCTCAATCGGAGTGAAGCCGAAAATCAACATCGTCGGCACCACCAACCAACCGCACCCGACGCCCCAAAAGCCGCCGGAATACATCCCGATCAATCCGATAATCGGCGCGACCGCGCAGAGCGTCGCCCAATACGTCCAATCCATTTCCCGCCTTTTGCCTCTTTTAACGTTTTCTTCAATCCGCAATCTCCCTTCATTATACCCAACTTCGCTAAAAAGCAAGCGGCGCGCCCCCGACAATTGGGAACGCGCCGCCCTTTCTCTTCGTTAACGACTTTTAACGCCGCCTTTTAAAAATTTGCCTTTTTTGCGACGCTCGAGCTCGCCGCCCGCCGCCGTTTAGCCTTTTTTGCTCGCGCCGTTATTTTCCGCCGCCGTCGCGGAGCCGAATAATCGCCTCTTTCAACTGCCCGTATTGGACGTTGCGCGCGTCGACTCGCAACTCGCCGAGCGCGACGCTTGAAGCGCGCAACACCTTCTTTTGCGTTTTCGGCAACTGCGAACGGAACCAAGCGCTCAACCGGCGCGTTTCCCAACCGACGGCGGATTCGTCGGTCGTTTCCGCGTCAAATTTCTTCAACTCCGCGACCGCTTCGGCGCAACGCCCCGGGAACTTCTTTTCGATCTCTTCGACAATTTCCGCGAGTTCGCACCCGCCGCCGCAAAGGAGCGCGTCCGCCGTTTCGTCGACGCGATTATGACAGTCGAACTCGTCCTTAATTTCGCCGAGCAGCTCTTCGATAATGTCTTCGAGCGTCAAAATCCCGAGGTTTTCGCCGGTCGCTTTGTCGCGAACGACGGCGATATGTTGGCTTTCGTCGACGAAAAATTTCAACATTTCGGAGGCCGACGCTTCCGGCGCGACGACGAGCAATTCCCGCGCGACCGCTTCGATCTCGGAAGCGCCGTCCGTCGCGAATTTTTCCCCGTTCAGCTGTTTTCTCGCGACGCCGCGCGCCAACTCCTTAAAGTTGACGTATTTGTCGACGCCGCCCCGCGCGTCCGCGACCGGAAAGCGCGTATGCCCGTCCTCGATCGCCTTTTTCATCGCTTCTTCAAGCGTCAAACCGGCGGCGATCGTTTTCGCTTCTTCGATCGGCGTCATAATCTCGCGAACGGTCGTTTTGTTCAGGTCGAGCGTTTCGAGAATAACGTCGGCTTGCTCTTCGTCGAGTTGCTTCGAATCTTCGGCGGCGGTCGTCAAATAGCGCAGTTCTTGAATCGAGCTGAGCGCGT
>JAFTUJ010000041.1 GCA_017466305.1 Thermoguttaceae bacterium | reverse complement strand
GCCAACGTCGCGACCGACGCTCCAAACGCGTTCCCCCTTTTCGGCGCAGCCCTTTTTGACGACGCCGCGTCGCCCGTCCAAATCGACCCCGACGCGTCCCCGTTCCGACTCGGCGGCGGCGCGCCTCCGTTCCGTCTTCCCGACGCGGAAGTCGACGGCGGCGTCCAAATTTTCGAAATCCCGGAAACGAAGGCGACGCGCTTCGGGCTCCTCTCCGCGCCGGAAATTTCCCCCGAAATCGCCCTCGTTCCGGAACCGACGTCCCTCGCAACCGCCGACGCGGAAACGGTTAAGCTCGACCCTTATTTTTCGCGCAGTCCGTCGAGTTGGGCGACGACGGCGATTCGCGAAGGACGCAATTCCCTCTTTCAAAGCGTCGGTTTCGAAGCGTCGAGCGCGGCCAATACCGGCGCCCTCCGTTGCGGTTTGCTCGAAACGCGAGCCGACGTAACGCTCGGCCTTCCGCTTCCGACCGTTCAAACGCCGCTCCTCGTCTCGCCGACGTTCGCTTGGACGCAAATCGAGACGCCGGAATTCCTTCCGACGCCGTTTGGCGACAAACTTTCGCTCTTTTCGCAAGGGTTGGCGTTCCAATATTACGTCCCGCTGAACGAGCGGCTGTTGATTAACGTCAACGTTAACGCCTTTTACAACACCGATTATCATTCGAGCGCGTCCGACGCTTGGTTTTTCAACGGTTACGCGGCCGCCGCTTGGAAAATCAACCCGACGACGAACCTTCTTTTCGGCGTTTATCACAACGGCGCGGCGGAAAGTTGGAAGACGATTCCGGTCGGCGGGCTCGTTTGGAAACCGCGCGACGACTTCTACTTAGAAGCGATGATCCCTTATCCGAAAATCGCCAAGCGCGTCGATTTGGGCGTCGTCGACAAAAATATTAACGCTTCGCCGCACTGGATTTACGTCGCGGGCGAAGTCGGCGGCAACATTTGGGCGTTCGAAACCGCGTCGCTTCGCGACGTCGCCTCGCAACCGTTCGCGACGCCGAACGTCGACGCCGAACTCGCAACGCTCCGACGCGACGCGATTTGGGCCGGGCGACAAGCGCGCGTTCGCTATTTCGACTTCCGCATTTTTGCCGGAATCGAAACGAAAACCGGGCGCGACGTCGACTGGGCGCTCGAAGCCGGCGTCGCGTTGGCCCGCGAACTAACGATTCAAACGATCGACGGCGGCCCCGAATTTAACCGACGTTACACGCCGAACGCCGTCGGAATCGTCCGGTTCCGCGCGAGTTATTGACGCTCGCCTTGCCCGCCCGCCTTCTCCCCCTATTTTGCCCCGCTCGCCCATTTTTCGCGTTCCGTCCGACGCGACGCAAAATCGACGGGGGCGTTAAAAAAAACGCGAAATCGGATATAATAAAGAAACGAGCGCGATTCGCCCGACGTTCGGCGCCGCCAAGCGAACCGCTCTTGTCGCGACGACGGAAAAACGCGTCCCCCCAAACGCCGCGTTTTCCCTAAATTAACGCCGTCGCAACCGCCTAAACCACCCAAACGTCCCAACTTCCAACTTCCCTACTTCCTATTTCCCAACCGAACGCCGCCGCGCCGATCGGCCGTTCTTAGAAAGCGCAACGAAAATGAGCGACCTTTTTTACATCGACCCGAGCGAACGCCGCGCCTTGGCGGACGGAACCGCCGTTTTGACCGGCTCCGAAGCGCGCCACCTGACGAAAGTTTTGCGCCAAAAAGTCGGCGACGAAGCGACGCTCTTCGACGGAACCGGCAAAGAATAACGTTGCGAAATTACCTCGATCGCGAAAGAACGGGTCGAGCTTTCCGTTTTGGAAACTCGCGAAGACTCCCGCGAACCGGACGTCGCGCTGACGGCGGTCGTCGCTCTCCCCAAGGGCGACCGGCAAAAATGGGCGCTCGAAAAGCTGACCGAACTCGGCGTTCGTCGCTTCATTCAGCTCGACGCCGAGCGCGCCGACGTCAAGTTCGACGCGAACGTCCGCGAACGCCTCGAACGCCAAGTTCTCGAAGCGTCGAAGCAATGCGGGCGCCTCCGGTTGCTCGAAGTGTTGCCGTCCGTCGCGTCGTCGGAACTCCCGGCGCTCGTCGAGTTGATCGAAGCGCGCCGCGCCGGAAAGTCGCTTTCTTCCGAGACTTGCGCCGCCGGCCTCGGCCTTTCCGACGCCGCCGAAAAACTCCGCGTTCGTTTCGGCGCGACCGACCTTTTCGACGAAATCGGCCCCGACGCCGACGTATTACGCGTCGTCGCGCATCCGATTTCGGACGGTTTTTTCGGTCAACAAAGCTTCCCGGAGCTGATTCGTTCGCTCGGCGACAAGACGCCGCAAAGCGTTTTCCTCTTAATCGGCCCGGTCGGCGGATTCTCCGACGGCGAAGTTTCGTCCGCCGTCGAAGCCGGTTGGAAGCCGCTCGACTTGGGCGCCCAAGTGTACCGCGTCGAGACCGCCGCGATCGTCGCCGCCGCGCTTTTCCTTCACTTGAAATAAAAACGCCGCCCGCAACGCAACCTCCGCCGTTAAACGACGAACGTTAACGAAAGCAAGTTTTTCCGAATGTCCGAAACAACCGAAACGACCGAAACCAACGAAACAACCGTCGACGCCGCGTCGCGAAACTGGCTCGCCCGTTTTATCGCGCTTTTCTCGGCGACGTATTGGCGCGAATGGTTCGCTCGTCCTTGCGGCGGTCGCGAAGTCCTTTGGCTCGCCGCGCCGATTATCGTCTCGTCCGGCTCCGTCGCGATCATGAACTTCGCCGACCGCGTTTTCCTTACTTGGTGGGACAAAAACGCGATGAGCGCGTCGTTTACGTCCGGCTGTTTGTATTGGGGTTTGTCGGCGTTTCCGTTCGGAATCGCGGCGTTCGTGAACGCGTTCGTCGCTCAATACTTCGGAGCGAAGCAAAATCGCCGCGTCGGCCCGGTCGTTTGGCAGGGCGTTTTCGTCGGGTTAATTTTCGGCCCCCTTTTCGTTCTCGCGACGCCGTTCGTCGAGGCGCTTTTCGCCGCGTTCGGTCATTCGCCGAAAATGGTTCGTTTCGAAACCGTTTATTGGTTTTACTTTGCGTTGGGCGCGCCGGCGTTGATCGCGAGCGAATCGTTGGCGGCGTTTTTCAGCGGACGGCGCGAAATGAAGACGGTGATGGTCGCCGGACTGATTTCGGTCGTTTTGAATATCGTTCTCGACTATCTCCTCATTTTCGGCGTCGCCGGTTACTGCGCTTGGGGAATCGCCGGGGCGGCGATCGCGACGTCGATTTCGATTTGGGCGAAGTTTTTCATCCTCCTCGCGACGATGCTAAAACGCGACCGCGACGGACGTTACAACGTTCGCGGCGGCTGCCGTTTCGACCGTTCGGAGTTCGCCCGACTCTTCCGTTTCGGCGCGCGGAGTTCGGCGCAAACGACCGGCGAAAACTGGTGTTACACGATGTTCATTCTGCTGATCGGCGTCTGCGGCGAGACGGCGAGCGCGGCGACGGCGATTGCGTTCAACCTCGACTTTTTAGCGTTTATGCCGATCGTCGGAATCGGCGTCGCGGTAACGACGCTCGTCGGAAACCAAGTCGGCGCGGGACTTCCGAACTTAGCGGCGCGGGCGACGCAAACGTCGATCGCGCTGGCGACGCCCTTTATCGGCGTTTTAACGGTCGCTTTCGTCGTCGCGCCGCATTTTTTCCTCGACTTTTACGCGATGAAAAACCCCGCCGAGTTCGAGCCGATTCGCGAAA
The DNA here is from genome assembly GCA_017466305.1 of Thermoguttaceae bacterium. Classification (GTDB taxonomy): domain Bacteria; phylum Planctomycetota; class Planctomycetia; order Pirellulales; family Thermoguttaceae; genus RUG369. The sequence continues at coordinate 3,145 of JAFTUJ010000041.1, read as the reverse complement.
CCGCCGCGAACGTTTTACGCTTCGTCGCCGTTTACCTGTTGGCCGACGCGTTGAACGTTATTTTCGCGTCGGCGTTGCGCGGCGCCGGCGACGCTAACTTCATTATGAAGGCGACTTTAGTCGTTTTCATTCCGATCGTCGTCGCGGCGTTTGTCGGCGTTTTCGCTTTCGGCCGCGGCGTTTACTGGTGTTGGTCGCTGATGACGCTTTACGTCTTTAGCGCCGGAACCCTTTTCGCCGTCCGGTTTTATCGCGGCGCTTGGCGAAACGCGTCGCTCGTCGAACCCGACTTGCTCGACGACGCCGAATTATTATTAGAAACGCCGCCGTCGCAAGACTTAAAGACGTCCGCTAATTAACCGCCGCTTGTTAACGTTCCCCCGTTCCCCCATTCCCCCGTTCCAACCGCCCGCCCTTCGCTCGTTTAAGGAAACTCGATGAAAACGCCGACGACCAAAACGCGCAACGCCGCCTTGGAGTTGAACTTAACGTCGATGATCGACGTTATTTTCCTCCTCTTAATTTTCTTCGTCTTCACCTCCGATTTTAAAGAGCCGGAAAAGCTTCTCCCGACGAAACTTTCCGCCGTCGGCCTCGTCGACGCGCCGCTCGAACAACGAGAGCGCGACCTCGGCAAAATAACGGTTCGCGTCGCCGCAAGTCCCGACGGCGCCCTAACTTGGACGGTCGACGGAACCCGCGTCGAGTCGTTGGCGGCGGTCGAGGAAACGCTCGCCGCTCTTCAAGAAATCGACCCGACCGTTCCCGTCGTTCTCGACCCGGAGCGCGGCGTCGCGATCGAAAGCGTTCTCGACGTTTACGACGCCGCCCGGCGCGTCGGTTTGAGCAAAATCCAGTTCGCCGCCAACCCCGAAACGCTAACGCGCTAACCGACGTCGCAACGCCCGAGTTTTTAACCCAACTCTTCCCTTTCAACGTTTTACGAGTCGTTCAATGAACCTTTCGACGCTCCGAACGCCCCCTCGCTCTTCTTTCCGGCTCGCCCTCCTTTGCGCGACGCTCGGCGGATTTCCCAACGCCGACGCAACGCGTTTCATTTCAACGACTAACGCCGTCGAACCGCCGCGCGCCGTTTGGACGCCGCCGAGTTTCGACGAATTTTCCGCCGACCTCCGTTTCGCCGACGCGCTCGTTTCTCGACGTCTTGTCGCGCAAGCCGACGTCGAACTCGCCCGACTCGAAACCGGTCTCGCCGACGCGACGCAAGTCCAACGTTTTCAATTCGGAAGCGTCGCCGTTCGCGCCGCCGTCGAGTCGAGCCGCCTTTTAACCGCCGATGAACGCGCCGCCGTCGCCGCTCGAATCGCCGCCGTTCGCGCCGCCGTCGAACCCGGTTTCGCCGCCGACGCGAACCCGTTGCAACCGCTCGACTTCGAAGCCGTTTTCGGAGCCGAATCGAACGCCGACGCCGCGCTCGAATACGCCGCCGCGCTCGTTCGCGCCTTTTACGAACTCGGCGTTCTCGACGTCGAATCGAACGACGCGACGTCAAGCGAAACGCCGTCCGACGCAACCGTCGAATCAAACGCGACTTCCGCCGTCGCCGACTCGCCGTTTCTAACCGCCGCGTTCGACGCGTCAAGCGCGCTCGTTCGCCGCCTTCCGCCGGAACGGAGCCGTTTTTTCGTTTATTGGAGCGCGAAAGCTCTCCTCGCTCGCGCCGCCGCAACCGCCGACGCGGAAAAGCTTTACCGTCAAGCGACGCAAGCCGCGCAAGCCCTTTGCGCCGACGCCGACAAGCGACGCGACGCCGCCGATTATTTCTTCGCCCGCCTCCTTCTCGTCGAAGCGGCGCGGCGCCAAGGCGACGTCGAAGCGGCGACGAAACTAATCGGCGAAACACTCGACGACGCGGCGAAAGCCCCGAACGCCGACGACGCCGCGCCGCAAGAACTCGCCGTCGCGCTCGTCGCGGAAGAAATTCGCCTCCTTTCGCTCGAATCGAAACCCTTTGACGCGGCGAAACTTGCGTCGACCGACGTCGACCTCTTGAACCGTCCGACGCCGACCGGCCCGGCGCGCTTCGCCGACCGCTTTTTCGACGTTTTCGCCGACCGCGATTTCGCCCGCGTCGCCGCGTTTTTAAACGCCGCCTCCGCGCTCGCCGATTCGGAAACGTCGGAAAACGCCCCGACGGTCGACGGCGCCGCCGTCGCCGCCAACACCGCTACCTCTCCCCGCAAAACCACTACCGGCGTCCCGGAAATATCGCCGCAAGACGCGCTCGCCGCCGCGCGCGCCGCCGCCGACCGCTTGCCGACGAGTTTTTGGCGGGCCCGCGCCTCCTTGCTTCTTCGCGAAATAAGCGTCGCGTCCGCCGATTGGCGAACGACGGAAGCCGTTGCGGAAGAACGATTTCGCGCCGACGATTGGGAAGCCGCGCTCGCCGAATACGACCGAGCGAGCGCGGAAGCGCAAGCCGCCGGGGACGACGCCGACGCGTTTCGTCTCACCGCGACCGCCGCCGGAATCGTCGATAAAATCTTGCGCGACAAGCTGTTCGAGTCGAACCGACTTTCCTCGAACGACGCCGACTTTTGGCGACGCGACGCCGCGCGACGTTTTGAAGCGGCGGCTCGTTCGCGCCCCGACGACGAACTCGCGCCGCGCCTCTTCCTTTTGGCGATTCAACGCGCCCAAGAGGCTAAAAACGCCGCGCTAAGCGACGTTAAGAGTCCAACTTCCCCAAACGGCGCGACCGTCCAAAACGACGCCGCGTCATCGACATTTCCCGACGTCGCGACGCTTCGTCGCGACTATTTGACGCTGTTCCCGACGGCGGAGAATCGCGGCGCGTTCGCCAACGAGTCGGCCCGACTTGCGCTCGCCGACGGAAAACTCGACGACGCGGCGTTTTACGTCGACGCCGTTTCGCCCGACGATCCCGCGTTCCCGGAAACGCTCGCGCTCGCCGACGCGCTCGCAAACGCCCGTTTCGCCGCCGTTAGCGTCGACTCGCCCGACGCCGAGAAGCGCCAAGCCGCCGTCTTTATTGACGCCGCGTCGCGACTCCTCGCGAAAACGACCGCCGCGTCGTCCTCCCTTCCGTCGGATTCGCCGGATTCGGGCGCCCAAACGCCCCTCGCCGTTCAAGTTAAGGAAATCGCGCAAAATTTAACGGCGG
>JAFTUJ010000347.1 GCA_017466305.1 Thermoguttaceae bacterium | reverse complement strand
GGACGAGGTCAAGCGAATCGTCGAGGAAACGCCGAATCTTGCGCTCCGTCAAGAACGGGTCGTCGCGTTGGAAGTCGAGCCGACGGCGACCGGCCCGGACGAAAACGGCGCCGACGCGTTTCAAATCGTCGGCGTTCGCGTCGACGGCGATTCGCTTTACCGCGCCAAGGCGGTCGTGTTGGCTTGCGGAACGTTTATGCGCGGCGTCCTGCACTTCGGGACGCAACTGACGCCCGGCGGTCGAATGGGCGAGGCGCCCGCGAACGCGATCAGCGACTCGATCGAAAAGGTCGGGATTCAGCTTTTGCGCTTCAAAACCGGCACTCCGGCGCGGTTGAACGGGCGAACGATCGATTATTCGCGTCTCGAAATTCAACCCGGCGACGAAAATCCGCGTCCGTTCTCCTTCATGACGGGCAAACTGAACGTCGACCAGCTCCCGTGTTGGACGACCTGGACGAACCCGAAACTGCACCAATTTTTGCGCGATAATATGTCGCTCGCGCCGATGTACAGCGGTCAAATCAGCTCGACCGGCCCGCGTTACTGCCCGTCGATCGAGACGAAAATCGACCGTTTTGGCGACAAAGAGCGACATCAACTCTTTCTCGAGCCGGAAAGTCGAACGACGAACGAAATTTATATTAACGGCCTGTCGACGAGTTTTCCGCGCGCGATTCAAGACGAGATGATTCGAATGATCGAAGGTCTTGAAAACGCGCAGATTATGCGTTACGCTTACGCCATCGAGTACGATTACGCGCCGCCGAGTCAGTTGCGTCAAACGCTCGAAACGAAGCGGGTGCGCGGGCTCTTTTTCGCCGGGCAAATCAACGGGACGACCGGGTACGAGGAGGCGGGCGCGCAGGGCTTGATCGCCGGAGCGAACGCGGCGGCGTCGCTGTCGTCCGATTTGGAGCCGCTCGTTCCGACTCGCGAAGAGGCGTATACCGGCGTTATGCTCGACGACTTGACGACGCGCGGCGTCGACGAGCCTTATCGGATGTTTACGTCGCGGGCTGAGTACCGTCTTTTGCTCCGCGCCGACAACGCCGACCGCCGCTTGACCCCGCTCGGGCGCAAGTTGGGTTTGGTCGACGACGAGCGTTGGGCGCGGTTCGAGGCGAAGGAGCGGTCGATTCGCGAGACGTTCGAGAAGTTGGAAACGACGTTCGACGCGAACGGGTCGATTTTGAAGTTTTTGCGCCGTCCGGAAACGGAGTGGAGCGAGGTGGTCGCGCGGATTCCGGAGTTGGCGGCGGTTTCGGAGGAGGTCGCGGAAGAGGTTTGCGTCGACGCGAAGTACGCCGGTTACGTCGAGCGTCAAGAGCGGGAAATCGCCGCGCGCCGACGTTGGGACGCCCGCAAAATCCCGGCGACGTTCCGTTTCCGAGGCCTTTCGAACCTCCGCGCCGAAGCTCAAGAGAAGCTCGAAAAGATTCGCCCGACCGATCTCGGCCAAGCGAGCCGCGTTCCGGGGATTACGCCCGCCGATATCGCCGTCTTAACGGTTTATCTCGAACGGGACGCCGCCGCGCAAGAGTCGGAAACCGGCGAAAAGTCGGTCGAATAACCGGCGAAAAATCCGCCGAACGCCCGGCGAAAAGACGGGCGAATAACGCCGAAAAATTTGCCGAGCGCCCGGCGAAAAGTCGGTTGAATAACCGACGAAAAATTTGCCGAGCGCCCGGCGAAAAGTCGGCGGAATAACGGCCGAAAAATCCGGCGAACAACCGGCGCCGCCGAGCGTTCTCGCGTTGCTCGGCGCGCAAACGAACGCCGAAACGGTTAAAGCGCGACCGTTTCGGCGTTTTTTTGGCTTTTGGGGGAAAATCGCGCGAAATTTCTTCGAACGTCGTTTTTTTCTTGACAAGCCCTTCGGTTGGTCGATAATAACGGGTAAGCGATTTTGCAACCGCCGCGCGAGCCCCGAACGCCCGACGCTCCTCGACGAAAAATAATTTCCGCGATACACAATAACGCCTAGTTTGCCTATCTTAACGGAGGTTTTATGGCGTCCGACAAGAGTCTTTTAGGAAAATTGGCCGCGACCGCGCGCCGAGTCGCCGACGTCGCCGAAGCGGCGGATAAAGCGAACCCGTTCGCGAAAAGGGAAACGGCGGAAGCGTCGGAAACGCTTCAAACGCCCGAAACTCCGGAAACGCCGTCGCCGTCGGACGCTCGACCCGCGACCGAAAAGAAGGGCGCGTTCGCCCGCGTCGCCGGAGTCGCGGAAAATTTTGCTTCTTTCGCGAAAAAGGAGAGCGCCCAGCCCTCCGTTTCCGCCGAATCGTCCGCCGCGTCCGAAAAGCCGAGCGAAAACGAACCGCAAGCGGAGGAACATAAGGCCGAACCGCTCCCGCCCGCTCCGCCGCAAATCCCGGAGTCGTTCGGCGATGAAGTTTTTCGAGAACGCGACGTCGTTTTTTATCGCGGAGGTCTCGTTAAAGGAAACCGCGTTGTCGATTATCGTTCGGCGACTCGCGTTCTTTTGAATACGAACGCTCGCGTTTTCCCCGGAGCGCCGGGATATTGCGGTCGCGACGGCATACTCGAAACCGCCTTCGACGGGGCGGAACTCGGTTCTATCGTGCCAGGCGGTATGCTTGCGGGCGCGGCGGTCGGCGGAGTTCTCGGACTTCTCAATTCTTTCGCCCCGGCGACGGAAGAATTGCACAAGCAAATTTGGCTTGAAGCAAGCGACTCGCCGGAGCCGATTCTTCTTTACTCCGACAAAATCTGCGACAAATTAGGCGCGAGAATACTTGCGAATATCGCGGCGAATAAAATATTTAGCGCGTTCGAAAAAGCGGGCGCGGAGCCGGAAATTTTGCTCGACAGGCAAAAAGTCAAACGAAATTATCGTTGGGGGTTCTTACTTCTTTACCAAAGAAGAAGATTTTTTTAAACTCCCAAGTGCGAAATTTGGCGTCGCGGTCAAAAATGTTGGTCGCGTTCCGTTAGTTTTGTTCATTTTTAACGACGTTTGCGCTTAGCGTCGTTTTTTAAATAAGCGCGTTGTTGGCGTCTACTTCGCGTCTATTTTTTGAGGAAAACGGAGCGTTTTTCGCGTTTTTGCGCTTTTCGGAAAAGCGGCGAAAAATCGCGTTTCGCCCGGTATTTTTGCGGAGTTTAAACCGAAAATTGACCGATCGCCTCCGGTTTCCTAAAACGACGATTCCGCGACCGGCGCCGCGTCGCGAACGGTCGAGCGGAAACGGCTTTCGATCTTGCGGCGTTTTTTAACGGGAGGAACGACAATGACTTGCGATAAGAACGAAAACGTCGCTTGGGACGCGAATCCGGCGGCGGGGACGCGCAAAACGCTTGAAATCGCCGGCGTCGAGTTTCCGTTTCGATATTGCCCGTCCGGGACGTTTACGATGGGGAGTCCGGCGAGCGAAACGGGATTTTGGGCGTTTCTGGAGACGCCGCGTAAAGTAACGCTGACGCGCGGCTTTTGGACGCTCGAAACGTCGGTAACGCAAGGGATGTACAAGGCGGTCGACGGTTCGAATCCGAGCGCTTTAAAGTTTGGCAAGCGGTTTCCGGTCGAGAACGTCAGCTGGTGGCATTGTCAAGCGTTTTTGGAGGCGTTGGAACGGCTAAACGTCGCGCCGACGGGGTTTGCGTTTCGGCTTCCCTGGGAGGCGGAATGGGAATACGCGTGTCGGGCCGGAACGTCGACGGCGTATTATTGGGGCGACGCTTGGGACGACGACCGCGCTAATTGCGGCGGTTTGAGCAATCGCGACGCGGCGCCGTCTGTGGTCGGGCGTTACGACGCGAACCCTTGGGGGCTTTTCGATATGAGCGGGAACGTCGCCGAGTGGGTCGCGGATTGGTACGGCGAATACGACGCGACGCCGCAAACCGATCCGACGGGGCCGAGCGAACCGACGCCGGGTTGGGGACGAATCGTGCGCGGCGGTTCTTGGGACGACGAAGCCGACCTCTGCTTGTCGGGAAGTCGGCTCGGCGAATTTCCGGAGGACGTCAACTATATTTACGGGTTCCGTATCGTATTAGCGCGCAAGGTTTAGCGTTGAAACGTCGGCGGGCGGGCGAACGTCGAGCGGGCGAACGTCGGGCGGTTAAAAACGAAAAAACGGCGCAAAAAGGAGAAGCGCGATGAAACCGAACGCGAGCCAAACGGCGGTCGAGAAACTCTTTAG
>JAFTUJ010000346.1 GCA_017466305.1 Thermoguttaceae bacterium | reverse complement strand
GCGCAACCGGCGCAACCGGCGCAACCGGCGCAACCGACGCAAGTCGCCGAGTCCCAACAAAACGCCCTAACCGCCTATCTTTCCGAAAACAACCAAAGCGCCGACGCCGGTCGCGACCTCTTCGCCGATACTTGGGTCGCGACGGACGCGCTCGGACGGCAAACGCCGACGTTCGAGGAAGTCGGCCCGGTCAAAAACGACCAGCGCCGCGTCGTCGGCATTTTTTACATCACTTGGCACACGCAGAACTTAGCGACGCGTCCCGGCGGCCCCGACGAGCCGTTCAAGTACGACGTTACCCGCATTTTGAGCGAACACCCCGAAGCGCGGCTCGACGCCAACCAGCCGGCTTGGGCCAACGCCGGTTCTTATCACTGGGGCGAGCCGGAAGTCGGTTACTTCCTCAGCCAAGACGAGTACGTCATTCGCCGCGACATGTCGCAACTGGCCGACGCCGGCGTCGACCTGATTATCCTCGACGTAACGAACGCCGTCCGCTATTGGGACGAATGGGAAGTCCTCTTCAAGACGATGCAAAAGATGCGCGACGAAGGGAACCGCGTCCCGAAATTCTGCTTCTGGTCGTTCAACGGCGAGTCGATCGCGGTCGTCGAAAGCCTTTACGAGGCCTACTATAAGACGCCGAAATATCAAGACTTATGGTTCTATTGGGACGGCAAGCCGCTCCTCCTTTACAACCCGACGCCGGACGTCGACGCGAACCGTCGCGGCATTAAGTCGCGCAATCCGAAATACGACGCCGCCGCGAAAACCGACGAAAATCACCCGCATTACGGCGACCCGGCGTACACGGAAGAGTTCTATTCCGATTATTCGCAAGAGGTTAAGGACTTCTTCACCCTCCGCGCGATGTGGTGGGGCTACTACAAGTGGAACGGCGAACGCTTCGTCGGAACGGAAGATAAATGGTCATTTGGGTACGACTTAGGCGACAAGCGCGTTCGCGATATGAACCCGCTCGACCTCGTTTCGACGCACAACGGCGTCCGCGAGCAGGCGGCGGTTACTCCGGCGCAGCACCCGTCGAGCTTGGTCGGCAAGTCTTGGTCGCGCAAGACGTTAGAACCGCAACTCGACGAACGCGACGAACCGGTTCCGACCTTCGTTCCTTGGCTCGGCAAAACGGTCGAAAACCCCGAAGGTCACGGGATTTACTATCAAGAGCGTTGGGACGAAGCCCTCGCCGCGAACCCGCAGTTCCTTTACATCAACGACTGGAACGAATGGACGGCGGGCAAGTATCACACGCCGGAAGTCCTTAAAGCGATGAACTTTATGCGTCGCGGCGACAAGGCGACGTATTTCTTCGTCGACCAATACAACGCCGAGTTCAACCGCTGCGTTCAACCGATGAAGGGCGGCTATACCGACAACTATTATATGCAGACGGCGCAAAATATCCGGCGCTACAAGGGCGCGCGCCCGATTCCGACGAATCGCGGCGAAATTGCGTTCGACCAAAACGCGCCGCTCGCCGGTTGGGACGCGCTTTCGGTCGAGTACCGCGACACGCTCGGCGACGTCGCTTGGCGCGACGCAAAGGGTTACGCCGGTTTGCATTACGTCGATCAAACGGGTCGCAACGACTTCACGACGGCGAAAGTCGGCGTCGACGCGGAGAACCTTTATTTCTTCGCGGAAGCGGCGAGCGATTGGACGCCGTCGACCGACAAGAACTGGGCGCTCCTCTTCCTCGACGCGGACAAGAACGCGCAAACCGGTTGGTTTGGGTACGATTATCTGATTAACAAGAGCGTCGTCGACGAAACGCAAACGACGATTTGTCAATGGGTTGCGGACGCCGACGCCGAAAACGGCGGCGCTTGGAAGGAAGTCGCGAAGACCGATTATTACGTCGAAAAGAACCGCCTCGTCGTTCGCGTTCCGCGCGCTCTCGTCGGCGCGACCGGCGACAAACTCGCGCTCGACTTCAAATGGAGCGACAATCCGACGGAGCTGGTCGACCCGATTTCGCTCTGCACCGCGGGCGACACGGCGCCGAATCGCCGCTTCAATTACCGTTTCCTTTGGGAGCGCGACGCCGAGTAAACGTCGTTGACGGCGTTTTTCCGACGCTTCGCAACCGTTAAAAAACGGCGACTTAGCCTTTGCGCCAAGTCGCCGTTTTCTTTGCGTTCGTTACAGCGGGACGCTTACCCGAAGCGTTCTCGGCGGTTCGTAAACCTTTTCTCCGTCCTGCTTGACCAGCGCGCCGTCGACGAATTTAAACGTCGCGTTCCCCTCTTCGACGTTAAAGGTTATCGCGGAAACGTTTTCGCTAAAAGCGGTCGGGGCGATCTCGACGACGCTCGCCGGAATCGTTATCGTCGTTAGTCGATGGCAATCGCTGAAAGCGTTGCGCGCAATCGTCTTCAAACCGTTCGGCAAGCGAATCTTTTCCAAGCGCATGAAGCGGCTGAACGCGTTGGCGGCGATCGTTTCGACGCCGTCCGGAACGACGTATTCGGTCAAACTCTGTCGCTCGGGAACCCAGTAAAGCGTTTTGCCGTCTTTACTTAAAACAGCTCCGTCGACGGTCTTAAACGCGGCGCTCTCCGGCGCGATTTCGATCGTTTTCAGGTTGTAACAATAACTCGCGAGCGACTTTTCGGTAAAAAGCTCGTCGTTACTTAATGTCGCCGGAAGTTTCAACGTCTCCAATTGGGTGCAGTTGGCGAACCCGCCGCCCATTTCGACGACGCCTTCGGCGATTTCGAGCGTTTTCAGCGAACGGCACTCCTTAAAGGCGCCGCTCGCGATTTTGCGCAACGTCTTCGGCGTCCGAATCTTATGCAGACCGGAGCCGGAAAACGCCGACGTTTCGATCGTTTCGACGCCTTCCGGAACGTCGTATTCCAAGCCGTCCCTTGCGCCGGGATAACAGTAAAGCGTTTTGCCGTCTTTGCTTAGCAAGACGCCGTCGACCGTCGACCAACGCTCGTCGGCCGGGTCGACTTCGAACGCTTGCAAATTAACGGCGCCGTTAAACGCGCCCGGGGAAAAGGCTTTCATGTTGCGCGGCAACTTGAAAACCAGTTTGTCGCGGTTTCGTTCGGCGGCGTCGACGTC
>JAFTUJ010000345.1 GCA_017466305.1 Thermoguttaceae bacterium | reverse complement strand
GTTTCCGCGTTACGCTCGACGCCGCGCCCGTATTGATAACAAAGGCCGAGGTTAACCATCGCGTCCGCGTCTCCCTCGTCCGCGGCTTTGCGGTACCACTCGACGGCGGTTTCCGCGTTCTGCTCGACGCCGGTTCCGGTCGTGTAACAAACGCCGAGGTCATTCATCGCGAGCGTGTCGCCGAGTTCGGCGGCTTTGCGGTACCATTCGACGGCGGTTTCCGCGTTCTGTTCGACGCCGGTTCCGTCCTTGTAACAAACGCCGAGGTTAAACATCGCGTCCGCGTTTCCCGCTTCGGCGGCTTTGCGGTACCACTCGACGGCGGTTTCCGAGTTACGTTCGACGCCGATTCCGTTCTCGTAACAAACGCCGAGGCGAACCATCGCCGACGCCCGCTCATATTGAGCCGATTTACCATAATACTCGAACGCTTTTTGAGGATTCTTTTTTACGTCTATTCCATGCGCGTAACAATCGCCTATTCCCTCATAAGCCCAAGAGATCGCCGCTTCGCCGCTTACGCTTTCCGCAGCTTTTCGATAACATTCGTAGGCCTTATCCTTAAATTCGGGCCTATCGTCCGCCTGATACCGCATTCCTAACGCTAGCCAACCGTTTGCGTCGCCTCGCTCGATCGCTTTGTTGCAATATTCTTCAATTTTAGCGAAATTTTGAACGCCATTATTTAACCTAAGACAAGCTTCCGCCAGTTTGGCAAACGCATAATCGTTTCCAGATTCCGCCGCTTTTTCTAGCCATAAAATCGCTTCTTGCGCGTCTCGGTTTTGTCGAAACCACGCGTCGGCAAGGTCTACGAACACTTCCGACAGTCCGTCGTCTAATTCAAACGCCCTTTGACAACAAGCGATAGCCGCGTCGTTATTTTTTTCGACCAAGATGTAGCGTCCGCCAATATCGCGCCACGCTAACGGTTCGTTTAGGACCGCGGCGCGACGCAACGTCGCGACGGCTTCTTGCGCTCGGTCGATCGACGACAAAAAGTCGCCATAATTTCGCGTCGCGATGGCGCACTCCTTTTCTACGGCGCGTTTATGCCAACGCTCCGCTTCCTCCGCGTTTTTTTCGACGCCTTTTCCGTCCGCGTAAAGTCCGGCCAGCAGCGACGCCGCCATCGGGTCGCCCGCCTCCGCCCAACGCTTCAAACCCGCCGCCGCTTTCGCGTAATACTCCTTCGACTTGTCGAGATTCCAGTTCGGTCCCTCCTCTTCAAAGTATTTCGCTAACGTTAGTTGCGCGAACGGATGGCCCAAGCGCGCCGGAACGCCCGCAAGCTCGTACGCTTCTTTCCAACGCAGCGCGACGGAAGCGCCATTCCCCCAATACGCCAGCGCGGTCTCCGCCATCGCGTTGAGCGAGCCGGCCTCCGCCGCTTTTTCGAGGAGCTCCAAGCCGCGTTTGCGGTCGACGAAACGCCCGTTTAAGCCGTACAAAAACGCGCGGCCTTCGCGGTAGAGTCGCCGCGACTCCTCCGACGGTTCCGGTATCGCTTCGATAATCGGCGCGGTTTCGTCGATCGGCGCAACCGGTTGAGACGCGGCGACTTGCGCCAATTCGAACGCCTCTTGATCGGAGATTTCGCCCGCGTTCCAACGCTCCGCGATTTGCGCCGGAGTCAGGATTTCGGTCGGCGACGCGGCGACGGGAGCGGCGGTTTCGTCCGCTTCCGGAGCGGCGGTCGACGACGCGGTCGACGCCGGTTCTTCCGCAGGCTCCGCCCTTTCCGACGGTTCTTCGGTCGCTTGCGCCGCTTCCGGTTCCCCTTCCGCCCCTTGCGACGTTTCCGGTTCCCCGTCCGCCGCTTGCGACGCTTCCGGTTCCCCTTCCGCCGCTGGCGACGCTTCCGGTTCCCCTTCCGCCGCTGGCGACGTTTCCGGTTCCCCTTCCGCCGCTTGCGACGTTTCCTGTTCCCCTTCCGCCGCTTGCGACGTTTCCTGTTCCCCTTCCGCCGCTTGCAACGCATCCGGTTCCCCTTCCGCCGCTGGCGACGCTTGCGCAACCTCCGCCGCTTGCGTTACTTCCGTCGATTGAGTCGACGCCGACGCGACGCTCGCCAACGTCGCCGCGGAAAGCGCAAACGTCGCTAACACGCGCTTTGCGACGTCTCCCTTTCCGCCGAACCTTCCTTGAAAACCCGTCGTTTTTTGCGTCCGTTTCATTTTATCGCTCCGCAGCGCAATCGTCGCGCCCCAACCGGTTCGCTTACGCTCGCGCCGTCGTTTGGGGCTCCGTTCATTTTTCACTTCGTTTAACGCGTCGTTAAATCGCCGACAACACAATAATAACGCAAATTAGAATTTTCACAAGGCCGGGCGTCCGACCGCCTCCCGTCGTCCGCCGACGTCAAACGACGCCAAGAAAACGCGCAAAACGACGAGAACGTCAAACGACGCCAAGAAAACGCGCAAAACGACGCGAACGTCAAACGCCGCCGAGAAAACGCGCAAAACGACGCCGACGCAACGCTCGACGCGCCCCTTGCGCTTCCAATAAAATCGAGTAAAAGAAACGGCAAATCGGCGCGACGCTCCCAACGTCGCCAAACGTCGACGCGACGCTTCCGACGCCTTGGCGACGACGGCGGCGGTCGACCGCTTTCCCGTCTTGCCGACAAGCGTCGCCGATTCCCCCGCGTCCGCCGCTCCCCCTCCAACGCTTTACGCAAGGTTTTCGCTCGCAATGTATTACGTTACGCCGATCGAGCCGCAAGTTTACGACTCCGACTTTCAAGGACACACCAATTTTCTCTCCGTCTCCCTTTGGTTCGACCGCGCTCGCACGGCCCTTTATCGCGAGTTCGAGCCGAATCTTAACTTCAAGGAACACGGCCTCGTCATCTTAAAGACCGAAGTGACTTACGTTAAGGAAATTTGGCTCGCGCGACCGGTCGAAGTTCGCACTTGGACGAGCGTCGTCGGCACGAAGTCGTTCGAAATCACGCAAGAAGCTTGGCAGGACGGCGAACTTTGCGCGGTCGGCAAAACGATCTTCTGCGGCTTCGACTTCACCGTTCACAAGAGCGAGCCGATTTCGCCCGAGTTCCGCGCCGTTCTCGAAAAATTCCGCTTCGACCCGACGGCGCAAGAAGCGGAATGACCGCCGCGCCGCGTTCAAGCGTCGACGTTCGCGACGCCGCCGATTCGCCCGAATCGCCGAAAATCCCCAATTCGCCGAAAACGCCAAAATCGCCGCTCGCCTCCTTCCTTTCGGTCGAGCGTCTTGCGTTCGACGTTGGGCAAACGCCGATTTTGCGCGACGTTTCGTTCGGCGTCGAGCGCGGCGCGCGGGTCGCTCTCGTCGGCTTAAACGGCGTCGGCAAGACGACGGCGCTTCGTTGCGTCGGACGTTTGCTCGAAAGTTGGCGCGGCGAAATCCGGCTCGACGGCGTTTCGGTTCGCCGCTTTTCTCGGCGCGACTTAGCGAAAAAAATCGCGTTCGTCCGTCAAATTTCCGGCTCGTTTTCCTCTTTTACGGCGCGCCAACTCGTCGAATTGAGCCGTTTGCCTTACTTGCGTCCGCTCGAACCGCTTTCGGAAACCGACCGAGCCGCGGTCGACGAAGCCCTCGCGCGAACCGGCGCGGAACGCTTCGCCGCCCGAACGCTCGACTCCCTCAGCGGCGGCGAACGCCAAAAAGTCCTGATCGCCGCCGCGTTCGCGCAGGAGCCGGAACTTTTGCTCCTCGACGAGCCGACGACGTTCCTCGATTACCGCAGTCAAGCGGAGATTTCCGCGTCGATTTCCGCTTGGGCCGCCGACAAAAACGGAACCGTTTTGGAGACGACGCACGACCTGAACCGCGCCGCGCTCGACGCCGACCGCGCCGTCGCGTTCGCGCAAGGAACGGTCGCGTTCGACGGCCCGGCTTCCGAATTGACGTCGCCGTCGACGCTCGCCGCCGTCTTCGGCGTCTCGTTTCCGACCGTTCCGCACCCGACGACCGCCGTCCCGATGCTCGTTCCCGCCGCCGCTCCCGCCGCCGTTTCCGCCGCCGTTTCCGCCGCTCGCTCGACCTCCGATCAATCGCGATGAAACCCGCCTTTCCGCTCGTTCGCGTCAAAACGCCGCTCCTTTTCCTCGCCGCGCTCGCCGTCGCGACGCTCGCCGTTTTCGCGCTCTCGCTCCTCGGTCAAACGACGTATTCGCCGGACGTTTGGGCGCGTTTCCCGACCCCCGACCGCCCGCTCGCGGAACTCGACGCCGCCGCGAAAATCTTTTGGGGCGAACGCCTCCCGAAAACCGTCCTCGCCGCGCTCGCCGGAGCCGCGCTCGCCCTCGCCGGACTGACGATGCAAACGCTTTTCCGCAACGACTTGGCGACGCCGTACACGCTCGGGATCGCGAGCGGCGCGTCGTTCGGCGCGACCCTGTCGATTCAATTCTCCGGAACGCTCGCGGCGGTCGGCGTTCCGCTCGCGCTCTTCGGCGTTCCGCAGGTCGTTTGGGGAGCGTTCGTCGGCGCCGCGCTCGCGGTCGGGCTCGTTCTCGCTCTTTCCCGTCGAGCGCAAACGCCGGAGCGCGTCCTTTTGGCGGGCGTCGCGACCGGTTTCTTCTTTTCGAGCCTCGTTTTATGCCAGCAGTACCTCGCGAACCCGACGAAAGCCTTCGCCGCGATTCGTTGGACGACCGGCGGTCTTCTCCTTTGCGAACCCGGCTACTTGGCGACGACCGCCGCCGTTCTCGCCGTCGCGTCCTTTTTCCTTTATCGCCGCTCGCGAGAACTCGACGCGCTAACGCTCGGCGACGAACGCGCCCTTTCTCTCGGCGTCGACGTCGCCCGACTCCGCGCCGCGCTTTTCCTTTTGTCGAGCGCGCTCGTCGCCGTCGTCGTCGCGTTTTGCGGGCCGATCGGTTTCGTCGGCTTGACCGTTCCGCACGTCGCCCGACTTTGCGTCGGCGTCGAACGTCGGCGCTTAATCCCGACGACGCTCTTCCTCGGCGCGCTCTTCCTCGCCGGCTGTCATACGTTCGCGCGAATCGTTCTTTTCCCGAGCGTTTTGCCGGTCGGCGTCGTTACGAGCCTCCTCGGCGCCCCGTTTTTCCTTTGGCTTTTGCTCCGCGAACCGAGCCGCGCCCGTTAAAATTCGACTCTCCGATAAAAAAAACGTTGAAACCGTCAAAAATTCGAAAAAATTTCGAAAAAATTGCGAAAAACAAGAAAAAAAACCTTGCGTTTTGCGTCGACATAGAGTAACATATTAAATAGAAACGGAAACGTTTCGCTTCGAACGAACGCAAAGTTCCGTTACAAAACGTCGCTTTCCATTCGTCGTCGCGCGACGCGTCCGATTATTACCGCTCGATATGATTTTCGCGATTTCGAGCCCCAGCAGCAATTTTTAAACCTTAAGGAAAACCGTCATGGCGAAAGCCCAAAGTCGAAAATGCGCGAAAGCGCAAGCCGTCAAGAAAGAATACGTTTCCCTTTCTCCCGCCGAACGCGAAGTTATCGCCGTTCTTTGGGCCGCCGAACGCCCGATGAAAGCTTCCGAAGTCGCCGACGAATTGGAAAAAACGACCGGTTGGCGTTTGAGCACGACGCGCACCTTCCTGAAACGCCTCGTTACCAAAGGCGCTGTCGAAATTCGCAACCTCCCGACCGAACGCGCCGCCGTCTACGTTCCGATTCTCGACGACGCCGACGTCCGCGTCGCCGAAGCGCAATCGACGCTTCAAAAATATTTCGACGGAACCCTTTGCGGGTTGCTGAGCTGCTTCGTCGAACGCAAATGCGTTTCCGACGCCGAGCTGCGCCAACTCCAAGACGTCATCGCGCAAAACTTGGAAGCTACACCGGCCGCCACATGCGCGTCGAAGGGTTGCAAAAAACGCAAGTAATCTTCGCCGTCCTCGTTCGGTAAAGAAATCGCGAAAATCGAAGGCGCGACGTTGAAACGAACGCGCCGCGTCTTCTTTTTTTTCGTCGCCGACGCCAAACGTCCGTTTTTGCCGAAATCGTTTCCGACGCGTCCCTTTATCGTCGCCGCCTTATTCGCGCGTTCCCGTTTCGTCGTTTTTGTCGTTCGACGCGGGCAAGGATTTTTTGCGCAAACATTTTGTTACAAATATTAACACTACCTCCGTTATCGTCGTTGTTTTTCGGCGATTCGGCGACGCGACGTTCAACGTTTGGCCGACGTCGCCGTCTTAACGCCGTTTCGACGTTTCCGTCCTGCTTCTCGACGCCCGTCGCGTCGTTGCGAGGTTGCCGATGCTCGAATTTCTTTGTTATTTAGCGTCGCAAACATTGCGCGGTTCTTTTTACATCGTCTTTATGTTGACGTTGCAGCGCCTGCTTCGCAACCGGCTTTCGCCTCGCGTTCGAGCGGCGTTATGGGCGCCGTTGCTGATCGCGCTTTTAGCGCCGCAACTTTGCGTCGTTCGCGTTCCGGTTTCGCAACCGGTCGAAACGACGGTCGTCGACGCGCTCGAACAAACCCGCGTCGCGTTGACCTCCGACGTCGTTAAATCGGCCCCGGAATTCGGGCTTCGCGGCGTCGACGCGCGCGACTTTGTTTCCGTTTTCCCGTCGTCGCTCGAAACCGGCCCGTTCAAGAAGGTCGCGCCGCCGTTCGAAACGTCTTCTTACGAAAGCGCTTGGCAAGCCCCCGACGACGCTC
>JAFTUJ010000344.1 GCA_017466305.1 Thermoguttaceae bacterium | reverse complement strand
GCGGCTTTTTCGGCGGCGGCCTTTTCAGCGGCGGCTTTTTCGGCGACGGCCTTTTCGGCGGCGGCCTTTTCGGCGGCGGCTTTTTCTTCCGCCGTCGGTTCGGCCGGTTTCGCCGGAGCGGCTTCCGGAGCCGGAGCCGGTTGCGTCGGAGCGACCGTCGGTTTCTCTTGAACGATTCCGCCGTCGCCGACGAGAACCTTCACTTGGTTTTCGCGCG
Source organism: Thermoguttaceae bacterium (assembly GCA_017466305.1). GTDB lineage: Bacteria > Planctomycetota > Planctomycetia > Pirellulales > Thermoguttaceae > RUG369. Next base: position 6,283 of record JAFTUJ010000344.1, on the reverse strand, counting down.
TCCAGCGTCGGACCGCCGCGTCGACGACTTCCGCCGCGTTCGCGCCTTGAATCGTAACGACGCGACCGGCTTGCGTCGCTTCAACTTGAACGCTCGGTTCGACCGCCGGTTGCGCGGCTTCCGGAGCGGGCTCGACCGCCGGTTGCGCGACTTCCGGAGCGGGTTCGACCGCCGGTTGCGCGGCTTCCGGAGCGGGCTCGACCGCCGGTTGCGCGGCTTCCGGAGCCGGAGCGAGCGGCTCCAAGTTTTTGAGGTCGACGCGTTCGGAAGACGGCGCGGCGTCGGTCGACTCTTGGCGTTCGCGGAGGTAAATTCGGCGATCGTTCGTCGAAGAACCGGAACGCTCGTTCGCGTCGACGAACGGCTTCATCTTTTCGAGGTCTTTTTCGCCCATTTGAATCAACACTTGACGCATTTTTTCAAGCATCGCCGGCGTCGAGCGAGCGAACAAGCGGTTCGTGTTCGCGTCGTAACGAACGTCGGAGTAGGCGCCTTCCGTTTCGATCATGCCGAACGCTTGGCGCGCGGTCGACGGGTCGACGTAAACCAAGTTGAAAATGGCGAGTTCCGTTTTTTCCGGCTCGAGGACGTCGAGAACGTCGAGAACCATTTTGTGTTCTTCCGGACGTCCGACGACGATCAGCTTGCCGGTCGAGTAGTCGGTGTACATGTTGACGTCGCGACCTTGCTCGTAAAAGAGCGAGTATAAGGACGTTCTAACCGACGAGTTTTGAATCGTGTACGACTGCATGTACGATTCCGGATCGGCGAGACCGCCTTGGCGCGCCTCTTCGATCAGCTTTTCGACCGCTTCGTGTTGGATCGCCGTCCCGCGAACGATGAGGCACTGCGAATCCGTGTCGAGTTGCGCTTGGAACGCGACGTCGTTCGCGTAGAAGTTGCGAAGCGGCGCGAGCAAGCGGCGGAAGTCGAGCGAACCGATGTTGAAAATCTTAAACGACGTGTTCCGTTCCGGGTCGCGTTCGTCGATTTCTTTAATCAGTTGCGCGATCTTTTTGTGGTCGTCTTCGTAAGCTTTGACCATCACCGAGCGCGACAGTTGGTCGATAACGACGTCGGCTTGCGGATACATCGCCAAAATCGCTTGGCGCGCGATCGACAGTTGCGAGTTCTTCAAGCGGTAAACGATCGCGGTCGTGCCGTCGTCGCCGTCGTCGAGCGTTTCGATCATTTGGGCGATTTTTTCTTGGTCGCCGGGGACGGTTTTGACGGTAACCGTGCGCCCGAGCGCGTCCGGAATGATCGTCGCGGTCGGGTAAGCGGCGATGAGCGCGGCGCGAACGGAGGCCGGAGTCGAGTACTCTAAACGGTAAATTTGCGTCGTTTTCCCGTCGTCGGCATTGTCGAGTTTTTTAACCAGCTCGGCGATTTTCGGTTGATCGCCGGGAACGGTTTTGACGGTGATCGTGCGAGCGACCGCGTCCGGAACGATCAGCGCGGTCGGGTAGAGCGCGAGGATCGAAGCGCGAGCGAGGGCCGGCGTCGCGTATTGCAGACGGTAAACTTCGGTCGTTTTCCCGTCGTCCGCGTCGTCGAGTTGCTTAATGAATTCGGCGATCGCGACTTGTTCGTCGACGTACGTTTTAACGGTCAACGTGCGCGCGGTCGGGTCGGCGACGATCGACGCGGTCGGGTAAACCGCGAGAATCGCGAGACGCGCCGTCGCCGGCGTCGCGTATTGCAGGCGGTAAATAACGGTCGACATGCCGTCGGTCGAGTTTTCGAGTTGTTCGATAATCGACGCGATTTTGGCGTGTTCGTCCTCTTTCGCGAGGATAACGACTTGGTTCGGAGCCGTGCCGACGCCGATTTTAACGTTCGGGTAGAGCGGAAGAATCATCGCGCTCAGTTGCGCGAGCGTCATACGGCGCAGGTTGTAGGCGACGAGCGTTTTGTTCGCGTTCGGACGTTCCTTCAGAAGTTCGGCGATGTGTTCTTCAATCTTTTTGTGAACGGACGGGCGGGCCGAAACGACGAGGAAACCGGGCGTCGACGTCGGAAGTTGAATCGCTTCCGGCGCCATACGGGTCAACGCTTGCGCGACGTAAACGTGCGACGCGACCGGAATGTCGCTAATATCGTAAGCGCGCGGAACGATTTTCGATTCCGGGCCGTCTTCGACGTCGAGCGACGCGAGGAGTTCGACGACTTGCGCTTGAACGACTTCCGCCGCTTGGCACATCAGCGAACCGTCGCTCGACGGGTAAAAATACGCTTCGTTCGTCGGGAAACGCGTCGTCATGAAGCCGACGACGTCGGCGAAACGGAGGTGAACGAGCGGATATTTTTTCAGCGTAACGTTCGGGAACGCTTCGCCGACGACTTCGAGCGCCTTCGCGACGCGTTCGTGGTCGGAGACGGAACCCCAAACGACGAGGCGCGAACCGCTGAGCGGGTACATAACGGCGCCCGGGATTTGCGGCGTCAACAGCCCGATCGCGGCGGTCGCGCCTTGCGGGCTGACTTGGTAAATTTTCGGTTCGAGTCCGTCGACGTCGGCGCCTTCCGGAATCGTTTCGAGACGCGTCAACGTTTGGAGGAATTTTTCGTGGTTGATTTCCGTCGCGACAACGAAGACTTCGTTCGCGCCCTTGCCCGGGTAAATCGCGACGCCCGGGACGACCGTCGGCGCGATTTGGACGAGTTTCGTGAAGTTGACGCGGGTCAGGTAGTAAGCTTTAAGGGACGGCGCCTTTTTCTCGGCTTCGACGCGGCGCGCTTCGACGTAAGCGGCGACTTCCGCTTGGACTTCTTCGGTCGCGGTAACGATAATTTCCGAGAAGTCCGTGCTTTGCGACATGATCGCCTGCGGATACGGGAAGGTCGCGGAGACTTCCGAATAGGTCTTCCAGAAGGAGCCGGCGTAGGGCCAAGTATAGCCGCGGACGACGCGTTGAACCGACACGTCGGTCGGAACGTCGAGCGCTTTCAACGCGTTTTCGACGGCGGTCAGTTGGTCGGGCGAGCCGTAAACGACGATTTGGTTGCGCGCCGGTTCCGGCGTGATTTCGGCGTTCGGGCAAACTTTGGCGAGGAACGCGACGGCGGCCGGAACGGTCGTGTGAACGACCGGGAACGTTTTGTAAGCCGATTCGTCCGGCGTTTTGCAAATTTCGGCGACGAATTGGTCGAGGCGTTCGAAGAGCGGTTCCGGCCCCCAAATAATCAGTTGGTCGGAGTTCGCGCCCGGGTAAACGGTGATTCCGTTCGGCGCGAAGTTCGTGCGAATGATGTTGACCATTCGGTCGCGCAGGTAACGGCTTTCCGCCGGGAGCGTGATCAGGTGCATTTGGCCCGGGCGTTCGTTGAAGCCTTCAAAGAACGCGTCGGTTTTCGCGAGTTCCGCTTCCGGCCCGTAAAGGATCAGCTCGTAAGCGCCCGTCGGCGTCGCGGTGATCGCCGGAAAAATTTGCGCGAACGCGGGCAAAATCGAGTAAGCGATCGGGTTTTCGAGACGCTTAACTTTCGACGTAACTTTCGCTTCGTCGCCGGCCAACGTCGCGAGTTTGCCGACGGCGTCCTTAACTGCTTCGTGATCTTCCGCGTTGGCGAAGAGCGCGAGGGTTTTGTCGGTCGGGTCGACGCGGTAGAACGGAACCGCTTGGTTCGGGGACGCTCCGCCGCCGCGCCACATACGTTGCATACGGGATTGGCGCGATTGTTGGCGCCCTTGCATAAACGTCGAGCGAGCCGCCGCCGAATTACCGGTCAACGTCGGAACGAAAATCGCGTCGGGAATCAAATTTTCGACGAGCGATTCGACCGTTTCCGGCGCGACGTTTCCGAACGGATAGACGGCGAAGTCGAGGTTTTCGTCGTCGCTCGGCGCGGTCAGTTCTTCGACGACGTCCGCGATCATTTTTTGCTCGCGACCGTTCGCGAGAACGACGATTTTTTGTTCCGTTCCGGCGGGGGCGTAACCGGTTCCGGCGAAAACTTCCGCGCTCGGGAAGAGTTGCGCGACGACGCCGCGAAGTTGCGTCGCGATTTGCGGCGTCTTGACCGTGTAAACGGAGACGCGCGGGCCCGGGACGAACGCGGAGTTCGGGTCGTCGGCGTCGACTTCCGACGCGTTGATCTTTTCGATTTCTTCCGAAATTTTGACGTGATCGTCGAGCGTGGCGCGGACGATGACGCGCCCGCCGCGTTCGTCGGCTTCGACGGTCGCGGTCGGGTAAGCGTCGGTCAGCGAGTCGACGAGCGCGTCGATTTCCATCCCGTAAACCGGGTAGGGAACCATTCGCTTGTCGGACGAGCCGTAGGTTTTCGCGAGGTTCGCGACGTTCGCGGCGACGATTTTATGTTCCGCCGGTTTCGCGATGACGAGGAGCTGCTTGTTTTTTTCGTCGATTTCGATGCGCGCCGCGTTCGGAACGAGCTCTTCGAGCGCGTCGACGAGTTCGTCGGACGGGTTCGCGCCGACGTCGTAGTAGCTCAAAATCGGGTCGAAGTCGGAAACTTCCTCGGGGTCGAGGAGTTCGAGAAGTTCGCGAACTTCCTCGAGCGTTTCCTTATTCTTCGCGCTGATGATGATCGACTTCGACGCCGATTCGTAGGTAACGGTCGCGCCCGGGACGGTCGAGCGAATCGACGAAAGGAGGGTCGAGTACGCCGCGCGGCGCACTTGCCAACGCGACATACGGTTGTCGAGCCCGTCTTTTTGCATCAGGTTCGAAACGGCTTCTTGAATGAGCGCGTGTTCCTCTTCCGTGCCCCAAACGACGAGCGCTTGGTTGTAATAGTCGTAGGTAACCTTCGCGGCCGGGACGAGCGCCGTCAGTTCGCGGAGGTAATACGTCGGCGAGTAGTAGTTGCCGACGCCGTCGTAGTTGTAGAAACCTTTGATCGGGTACGACTTGTACGTGCGGACGACGCCGTCTTCGTTCTTAACGTCGATTGCGGCCAAGGTCGCTTTCGCTTCTTCGAGGTCGGCGGGTTTGCCGCGCATCGTGAGGCGACGGTTAGCCGTGTCGTTGACGACCGTAACGTCTTTGTGCAGGTCTTTTAACAACGAGACGAGCGTCGCGGCGTCGACGTATTTCGGGCGGTAAAGCGTCGCGGTTTCCTTAACCGGCTCTTCGAGCGAGCCGAGTTCGCCGAGGAGTTTCTTCAGCGCGGCGTGTTGCGACGGAAGCGCCCAAACGGACATAACGTCGGTATTGTCGTCGGTCAAAATCCGAATCGAGCCGTTCGTTTTGACGAAATCGTCGCGAACTTGCTCGAAGCGAGCGCGAACTTCGTCCGTAATCGGGTAGGAAACGAACGTGTTTTCGTCGGCGAACGGGTACTCGGCCTTGACCTTTTCGATCGCGGCGGCGAACTCTTCGTGTTGGAACGGTTTCGCGACGACGCGCAAAATCGCGGAGTTGTTTTCGTCGCGAGCGATTTCTTTAACGCCCTTGACGCGTTCGCGGAGCATGTCGATCATCCGTTCCGGAACTTGCGTTTCGAAGCGGTAGTAGCGCGTTTCGTCTTCCGCCGGGAGGTTCGCGACCGCGTCGACGAGAATTTTCGTCGCGGCGAGCTGTTCCGTCGGCGTCCCGATAATCGTGAAGCGACGCGAGGCGGAATCAAACGTAATTTCCGCGCCCGGAACCGCTTTGCGAGCGTAGTCTTGGAGTTCGCCCGGAACGTTGCGTTCGACGTCGAGGTAGTAAACGCCGTCGATTTCGTCGGTCGTCGCCGTTTGAATTTGCGCGATGTACGCCTTCAAGCGCGCGACGTCCGCCGGACGCCCGTAAAGGAGGAAACGCTTGTTCGTTCGGTCGTAAGTCGCCGTAACGCGGGGCTCGAGACGCGGGAGCGCCGTAACGACTTCCGCCGGGAGTTCCTTCGTAACGTCGACGATTTCAAGGACGACGTCGAGGTTCTTTTCCATCCGTTCGACGAGCGCGATCGCGGCTTCGACGTTCGTTTTCGAGCCGTAAATAATCAGCGACGACGTCGAGGAGTCGACGGTGACGTCGACGCCCGGAACGGAGGCGTAAAGGAGCGTTTGCGCCGTCCAAGCGGAGAATTTTTTCATCGGGACGACGGACATATAGGCGCCGGAGTCTCCGACGGCGAAACGACGCGCTTCCTCGGCGGCTTTCGCGGCTTTTTCCGCGTCCGCTTTCGCGGCGGCGGCTTTCGCGGCGGCTTCTTGCGCGGCCTTTTCGGCGGCGGCTTTTTCAGCGGCGGCCTTCTCGGCGGCGGCCTTTTCGGCGGCGGCCTTTTCGGCGGCGGCTTTATCGGCGGCGGCCTTTTCGGCGGCGGCCTTATC
>JAFTUJ010000040.1 GCA_017466305.1 Thermoguttaceae bacterium | reverse complement strand
TTGCGAACGCTTCCTCGACGGCAAGGGAATCGTTACGTCGTTGCGCCGCAAGGACTTTGACGACGCCGGCGCGCACCCGTCGGACAGCGAGGATATCGTCAACATGGCGCTGCAAGTCGCGGGCGTCGAGGTCGCGGAGATCGCGATCGAGCAAACGGACGGAAGCGTTAAGTCGAGTTTTCGCAGCCGTTGCGCGCTCGACTGTTCGCAGCTGGCGGCGGCGTTCGGCGGCGGCGGGCATAAAGCGGCGGCGGGCGCGACGTTCGATTGCGGACTCGACGAAGCGTTGGCGCAAATGACCGCGAAGACCGTCGAAATGTACGCGGCGCTTGCTTGAACGACGACGTAAACGTCGCGTTCGCAAGAGTTTGAAGCGCGTCCGTTTCGGCGTTTTGAACGGATTTTCAAAAAAGCGGAGAAAAGCGAGCGGAAAAGCGAAAGAAAACGGAGGAAAACGCGATGAAGTTCGACGTCGTAATCGGCGATATTACTAAGTTTGAGGCGGACGCGATCGTCAACGCGGCGAACCGAACGCTTCTCGGCGGAGGCGGCGTCGACGGCGCGATTCACCGCGCGGCGGGCCCGGAGTTGTTGGCCGAATGCGAAACGCTCGGCGGGTGCGCGACCGGCGAAGCGAAAATTACCGGCGGCTATCGCCTCCCGGCGTCGTTCGTAATTCATACGCCGGGGCCGGTTTACCGCTCGTACAAGCCGGAGGAAGCGGCGCGGCTTTTGCGAAACTGTTACGTGAATTCGCTCAAAATCGCCGAAGAGCGCGGCTTGAAAACGGTCGGTTTTTCGTCGATTTCGACCGGAATATACGCCTTTCCGCTCTCCGACGCGGCGCGAATCGTCGCCGAAACGTTCCGCGACTTCGCGTCGCAAGCGAAGAGCGTCGAACGGGCGACGATGGTTTGCTTCGACGAAAAGACCGCCGACGCGTACCGCCGAGCGTTCGCCGCGCTCGAAAATTAACGGCGTTCTTGGCGCGCTAAGCCGCCGTATAAAACGCAAAACGCTTTAAACGAATTGAACGACGCCGCTTAACAAACGCGGTGAAGGGGGTCGACGTTTGGCAACGACGCAAGTCTTTTTGGTCGCCGGTTTTTTCCTTTTCGCCGGGATTTTGGCGAGTAAAATTTCGACGATTTTGCGCGCGCCGACGCTTCTCGTCTTTTTGGCGGTCGGAATGCTCGCCGGGACGGACGGTTTGCTCGGCGTCGAATTCGACGACTTTGAAACGTCGAACTTTATTGGCTCGTTGGCGTTGGCGTTCATCTTGTTTTCCGGCGGGTACGACACGGAGTGGAAGTCGGCGAAGCGCGTTCTTTTCCGCGGAACGTTACTCGCGAGTTTAGGCGTTTTAGCGACGGCGGCGCTTCTCGGCTTCTTCATTCATTGGGCGCTGGGCTTGCCGCTCGAATATTCGCTTCTTTGCGGGGCGGTCGTTTCGTCGACGGACGCGGCGGCGGTCTTCGCGATTTTCCGGTCGCGCGGCTTCGGCTTGAAGGGGAACCTGCGCCCGATGTTGGAGTTCGAGTCCGGGAGCAACGACCCGATGGCGGCGTTTTTGACGCTCTTTATGATCGAGAAGATCGCGTCCGGCGACGCGTCGGCGTTGGGGTATCTGACGATTTTGCCGAACTTCCTCTTGAAAATGGGCGTCGGCGTCGCGGCGGGGCTCTTAATCGCAAAGTGCGCGGCGACGTTGTTTAAGCGGCTCCGGCTCGAGTACGAGGGCCTTTATTACGTCTTCGGAATCGCGACCGTTTTCCTCCTGTACAGCTTGGCGGAGTTCGCCGGCGGGAACGGGTTTATGGCCGCTTACGTCGGCGGGATGGCGCTCGGGAATCGGCGTTTTCCGTACCGACACGGCCTCGCGCGCTTCAACGACGGGATCGCTTGGCTGATGCAAGCGACCGTATTCTTGATGTTAGGCTTGCTCGTAACGCCGTCGGAACTCGTCGCGACGATACCGTCCGGCTTGGCGGTCGCGGCGGCGTTACTTTTTGTCGCGCGTCCGTTGGCGGTCGAGTTGTGTTTGATCGGTAGCCGTTGGACGCTGAAAGAGCGGTTGGCGATCGACTGGGGCGGGTTCCGCGGCGCGGCGCCGATCGTGTTGGCGACGTTTCCGGCGATTTCCGGCGTCGAGGGGGCGCGGGAGCTGTTCAACCTCGTCTTTTTCGTCGTTTTAGTTTCGATTTTCATTCAAGGGAAGACGTTCCCGGCGCTGGCGAAGCGGTTGCGTTTGGCGAGCGAAGAGCCGTTCCGGACGCGAGCGCCGCTCGAATTTGAGGAAACCGGTTGCGGACATGAGCGAATGTACGAGTTCCCGATTTCGGCGGACGCGGCGAGCGTCGGCAAGTCGTTGGCGCAGTTGAGTTTACCGGGCGGGGCGCTCGTGTTGCTGATTCGGCGCGACAACCGCTTTATCGTCCCGCGCGGCGAAACGGTCGTCGAGGCCGGGGACGATTTGCTCGTCTTTTACGACCCCATCGCGGTTCCGGAAGTCGAGGAAATGTTGACGAAAACGAACGCCGACGCGGCGGCGGACGCGGCGAAAGCGGCGGCGGTCGCGCAAGAACTCGCCGAAGCGAACGGCGAAACGGCGGACGAAGAACCGTCGTAAACGTCGGCGAAATAGGCGTTTGCGGCGTCTCGCAAGCGAAAGACGAAGGGCGGCGCTCGACGAAAAGAGCGTCGCCCTTTTTTTGAAGCGCGACCGTTACTCGACGTCGCGTAAAACGACGCGAAAACCAAAATTCCAATCTTTTAAGTCGGCAGACACAAAACCTCGCGCCGCCGATCTTGCCGCCCAAGACCCTTCGCGCCAACTCCCGCTGCGGAAGATTTTGTATCTTTCGCGCGGGAATTCTCGGGCGAGGCTTTCCTCGGTGGAATCGGGGAGTCGCCATTCAGCGAACAACTCCGGACACTCCGGAGAGTCTTCGTAAGCGGGATACCAAT
>JAFTUJ010000039.1 GCA_017466305.1 Thermoguttaceae bacterium | reverse complement strand
TTTCGGGCGCGGCTTCCTCGATATCGACGCGGAAAACCCGAACGACTGGGCGTCGCAAGATTATTTGCGCCTCGTTCTCGAACGACCGCTCAAATATAAGCCCGGCGAAAAAAGCGTTTACAGCGACGCGGCGTTCTACTTGGTTTCGCGAATCGTTTCCGAAAAAACGGGCGAGCGGCTCGACGATTTCCTTATCCGCGAAGCGTTGGCGCCGATGAAGTTTGCCGAAGCCGCGTTTTCGAAGTGCCCGCAAGGTTTTCCGATGGGCGCGACCGGGATGTATATTTCGACCGAGGATATGGCGAAACTCGGCGTAATGTACGTTCAACGCGGCGTTTACGACGGCAAGCGAATTCTTTCCGAAGCGGCGGTCGACGAAGTGTTGAAGCGCGGTTTCGAGCTGCATCCGGTCGGCGACTCGGGCTTTGCGTTCGGCAAGGGCGGGATGCGCGGCCAATTTTTATATATTAATAGGAAAACGAAGCGCGTCGTCGCGATTCACTCTTGCGACGCAAACCTCGACGAAATATTGGGTTATCTCGCCGAAAACGACCGTTGACGGCAAAGCGGCGGTACGCGTCGGAGAAAATACGTCCGAAATTTGCGCGAAACCGCTTGAAAAATCGCGCGAAACGGTTAAAATTAGAGAAACGAAAGTTTCGCGTCGGCGACGGACGACGGTTTGTCGCGGCGCGTAAAGTCGCTAAAATAAGGGGATTGCGATGGCTATTCGGGTGATTTGCGGAAGTTGCGGAAGTAAAATCGACGCGAAGGACGAACTGCGCGGTCAAACGCGGCGCTGTCCGAAGTGTCGCCAACCGATTTTGATCGAACCGGCGGCGCAACCGCAAGCGTCGAAACCGCAACCGGTTAAAGCGGCGCAATCGCAAGCGCAACCGGCAAAAACGGCGCAAACCGTTCCAAACGCGGCGTCCGACGCGGCGTCTCCGGCGACGGAAGGCTTGAAAATGCGGCGTTTGCGACCGGACGATCTTTACTTCGTCGTCGGAAGCGACAAGCTCGTCGCTTATTGGAAGTCGGGCGAGGGCTGGATGCTCAACGTCGGGAACGGATTTTCGCAAGTCAAGCGTTCGCCGGGGTTAATTCCCGATTTGGGCGAGTTCGTTCTTGCCGAAGGCCGCGTCGCGCAAACCGATAACGGTCGGCGTTTGAAGGGGTTGCGTTTTTGGAGTTTGACCGGGCGCGGCGTCTTGCTGGCTCTTGGACGCGCGGAGACGGAAATCCTTGAAAAAGCGCAGTTTCCGACCGTTCCGAGCGGTTCGCAAAAACGTTTTATCCTCGACCAAATTCGCAAACTTTACTTCCGCGATTTTACCGACGACGCGCTCGAAATCGTCGAGTTTTTGACGAGTTTCGACTCGCATTCGCAATCGGTCGGAACGTTCGACGATTGAACGAGTTGCGGAAAGACGGCGCGTTTGCGGCGAAATGTCGCGACGCGTCGAAACAGCGGCAAAATTTCGAACGGCGGCTTCGGCGGTTGCGCGTCGCGAGCGGCGTTCGGTTAACCTTTCAACGACAAGATTTACAAAGAGGCGGACTTGATGAAAATTAACGAGTTTGGACTGCGCGCGTTCGGCGTTTCGGCGTTGACGTTAAGCGCGGTTTTTTGCGGCGCGGCGTCGCTTTTTGCGGCGAATCCCGTTGCGAGCGAAGAAGATAAAGCGGCGGCGATCGCGGCGATGACCGACGGCGTCGATACGATCGTCAAAAGCGGAGCCCCGGGCCCGGTCGTCGCGCTCGGCGATTCGGCGTTCCCGGTCGTCGTCGGCGAATACGAAAAGGGCGTTATGCAAGCCCTTGTCGCGGCGGCGTTTACGGAAAAGGGACGCGTTGTCGTTTTCGGGCACGACGGTTACTGCAACGCCGACAAAATCGCCGAGACGGCGTCGACGCAACGTTTCGTTACGAACGTCGTCCGTTGGGCGGCGGGCGCGGACGCCGACAAGAAAAACGCCGATATTCGCGTCGCGGTTTGGCGCAATCCGGCGACGGCGGAACTCTTGAAGAAAGAAGGGTTTAACGCCGTTTCGGTCGACAAGGTTCCGGCGTCGTTCGACGTGTTGTTCGGCGCGGCCGCGAACATTCCGAAAGATCAATTCGACAAGGTTTTAGAAGCCGTTAAGGACGGCGCCGGTTTCGTCGGCGGTTCGCTCGGTTGGGGCTGGATTCAACTGAACCCGGGGAAAAGCTTCCTGACCGATCACGCCGGGAACGCGAGCTTTACGAAACACGGCGTCGAACTCGCTTGGGCGGACGGTTCGGTCGATCCGATCGGCGCGAACGAGTATGACGTAAAGGCCGCGATTCCGCAATTTGCGTCCGGCGGCGAAGTCGTTCGTTTCCTCGATAAAATCGGCGCGTCGAAAGACGTCGCGGAGAAAGAATTGGCGGCGACCGACGCGGCGACGTTGCGTCAAATTTCGTCGACGGCTTCGTTGACGTATCGTCACCTGCCGAAAGAAAAACGCGGCGCGTTCGAACGCTTGGCGTCCGGCGGCGACGAAATCGTCCCGACCGAAAAAGCGCCGATCAAGAGCGACAACCTGTTGGCCCGCTTGACGATAGCGATTCAAACCGACCAATATATCGCCGGTCAAATCGACGGGACGACCGACGCCGACGACGTGCCGGCGCTCGCCGCGTCGCAAGATTTCCCGGGCCCGGTTCCGTCGGAAGCCGAGCGTTTGCAAGGGGTTAAAGTCGCGATTAAGACCGGCGTTCCGGACTGGAACACGACCGGGCTTTACGCCGCGCCGGGCGAAAAGATCACCGTTCGCGTCGACGAAGCGACCTTCAAAAAGCTCCCGCGTCAACTGAAAATCCGCATTGGGGCGCACCGCGATAAGAACTGGCGTCACAATAGTTGGACGCGCTATCCGGAAATCGCGCTGGAAAAAACGCTGAAATCGCCGGAAATGGAAATCGCCAACCCGTTCGGCGGTCCGGTTTACGTCGTCGTTCCGCGCGGGATCGAAGGCGCCGGTTTGGGCGAAATCGAAGTCGAAATCTCCGGCGCGGTGAAGGCGCCTTGGTTCGTCCGCGGCGAAACGTCGTTGGAAGAATGGAAGAAGATTCGCGAATATCCGGCGCCTTGGGCCGAACTGCAAGGGACGAACGTTATCGTTACGCTCCCGTCGTCGGTCATTCGCAAACTCGATAATCCGCAAGAACTTATGATGGTTTGGGACGCCGCGCTCGACTACATCGCCGAGTTTGCGTCGACCCCGATGCGCCGCGAACGCCCGGAACGCATCTGCTGCGACCGCCAAATTTCGGCCGGTTACATGCACTCCGGTTATCCGGTCATGACCTGGATGGACGTCCAAAACGACCTCGCCGACGCCAAAAAATTGAAGACGCAAGGGAACTGGGGCTTCTATCACGAGTTCGGGCACAACCACCAATCCGGTCACTGGACGTTCCAAGGGACGACCGAGGTAACCGTCAACTATTTCACGCTTTACACGATGGAGAAATTGAACGGTATCGCGGCGGCGGATTCGCGTCCGGGCGCCATTGGGAAAGAGGCTCGCGTCAAGCGCTTCAAGCGTTACGTCGAAAAAGAAGGCCGCTCGTTCGAGGTTTGGAAGTCCGACCCGTTCCTCGCGCTCGGCATGACCGTCCAAATGCTCGAAGCCTTTGGTTGGGAACCGTTTATCCGCTCCGTCGACGAGTACCGCAAGGCGCCGCAAGCCGAACTGCCGAAGAACGACGACGAAAAACGCGACCAATGGATGGTTCGCATGTCGCGCAACGCCGGCAAAAACCTCGGCCCGTTCTTCGAATTGTGGGGCGTTCCGACGTCGCAAGCGGCCCGCGACTCGATCAAAGACCTCCCGGTTTGGATTCCGGAAGAGCTGCAAGAGTTCGCGAAGTAAGAGCGTTGAAGTCGTTTAACGGCTTCGTTTAGCGCAACGTTAAAAACGGCGTCGTTTCCGCGTTCGAGTTTTGCGCTCGACGCGGAGGCGGCGCCGTTCGGCGTTTCTTGCGCGGCGCTTGGCGGCGTCGGACGGTTTTGCGCGGCGTTTGGGGAGCGCCTTGTCAAATTGGCGTTCCTTGGTAAAATCAGAAAAGCG
>JAFTUJ010000343.1 GCA_017466305.1 Thermoguttaceae bacterium | reverse complement strand
GTTTTTGCGAACGGCGTTCGTTGCGAACGGTTGGGAAGCCGCCGACGACGCCGCGTCGCCGAACGACGTCGACCTTGTTTTCGTCAACACCTGTTCGGTAACGGCGGAAAGCGACGCGAAGAGTCGGAAAACGGTTTCGCACTTCGCCAAACTTTACCCGAACGCGGAAATCGTTGTTTTAGGCTGCTTTGCGGCGTCGAATCCGACCGTCGCGGCGGCCCTTCCGAACGTTTCGGAAGTCGTTCCGGACAAGCGACGCCTTGTCGATTTTCTGCGTCGGCGCGGTTTGGAGACGATTCCGACCGGCGTCGACGGTTTCGCGGAGCGTCGGCGCGCTTACGTCAAAATTCAGGACGGTTGCCGCGTCGGATGCGCCTACTGCATTATTCCGTCGACGCGCCCTTACCTTCAAAGCCGACGCCCCGACGATATTCTCGCCGAAGCGCGAACGCTTGTCGCCGCCGGCTATCGCGAAATCGTCCTAACCGGCATTCATCTCGGACATTACGGCGTCGACTTTTACCGCGCGACGCCGGAATCTTTGCCGCCGGTTCCCGACGACGCGCCGCTCGACGCTTACCTCGAACGCTCCAATCGCGTTCCGCTCGAGGAACGAACCGACCTCGGCGCGCTCTTGCGAACCCTTGTCGCCGCGGAACTTCCCGTTCGTTGGCGTCTCGGAAGTCTTGAAGCGGTCGAGGTTTGCGACAAAACGTTGCGCGTCTTCGAAGAGCGTCCGGACGTTCTTTGCCCGCAGTTTCACCTCTCGATGCAAAGCGGCGACGACGACGTTTTGGCCGCGATGCGCCGTCGTTGGTCGAGCGCGCCGTTTATCGAAAAATGCCGCGAAATCTGCCGTCGAATCCCCGACGCCGCGCTGACGACCGACGTCATCGTCGGCTTTCCCGGCGAAACTAACGCGCAATTTGAAAGGACTTGCGACGTCGTTCGCGAACTCGAATTTTCGCGCGTTCACGTCTTCCGTTTCAGCCCGCGCGCCGGAACGATCGCGGCGGGCCTCCCGAATCAAATCTCGCCGGAAGTCAAAAAAGAACGCGCCGCCCGCTTGCAACAAATCGCAAACGAACTGCGCGAACGGTTTGCGGAGCGTTTTGTCGGCAAAACGGCCCGCGTTCTCGTCGAGGAAATCGAACGGCGCCCCGACGGTCGAATTGTCGCGACCGGAACGACCGACCGCTATTTCAACGTCGAAATTCCTCTTGACGACGCCGCGTCGACCGCCGAACGCAACCCGTTAAACGACGGCGTTTCCAATCAAACGACTCGTCAAACCGCGCCGCTTTCCCTCGCCGCCGCGTCTCCGCGTTCGGAATCGCTCGAAACGTCGAACGGCGTCGCGCTCGGCGACGTCCTCGACGTTCGCTTGACGTCCCGTCGCGGCGACACGTTGTCGGGCGTCCGCGAAAAAAATTGACGTCGCGTCGTTTACCGACGTTTCAAGCGCGTTTTATTCCTTGCCGTCGCGTCGTTTACGCTTCTAAATCGACGTCGACCGTTTTCGCTTCGAAGCCCTCCGCTTCAAAGAATCGCGCTTTCGGCAGGCGCCAAAGCGCCGCGACGAGCGAATGCGGGAACGTTTGGCGCCGCGTCTCGTAATTCTCCGCGATATTATTATAATACTCCCGCGCCAACGCGATTCGATCCTCCGCGTCGACGACATTTTGCCGCAACTTTGCAAACGTCGCTTCCGCCGCAAGTTGCGGATATTTTTCGTCGAGCGCAAACAGACGCGACGCGAGCGCGGTCGTTTCGGCGGTTCCGAACGTCGCGTCGTTCGTCGACGCGGCGTCGACGCGCAAAATCGTCCCTTGACTCCGCAACGTCGCCAAAAGCGACTGAAGTTCCGTCTCTTGCGCCTCCGCTCCTCGGGCCGCGTTCGCCAACGCCGGAAGCAAATCGGCGCGCCGTTTTAACTCCACGTCGACGTTCGACTTAGCTTGGTCGACGCGGCGTTTAAACTCGACGAACGAATTGACGTAATCGAGCGAAAGGCGCAAAAACCAAAGCGCGACGCAAACGCCGCCCCCGAGCGCCGCGCCGATTCCGATCGCGCTTCGCTCCGCGTTCCAAAGCCCCGGAACGCAAGCGCCGAACCCAACGGCGCAAAGGAACGCCGCCGCCAGCGCCAATTTTTCGCTAAAATTAGCGTCCTTTCGCGCCTTTTCCTCGGTTCCGGCGACGATCAAAAAAGTCGGCTCCGTCTCGTCTTTCGCGATTTCAACGGCGACGGCGTCTTTGCGAACACGCGATTTTCCCAAGACGTAAACGTCGGAACTTAAAGGAATTCCGACTTCGGTAAAACGGCGCGTCCCGCAAGAGTTCGAAAGTTCGGAACGCCCGGACGCCCATTTGAAATACTCCGGCGCCGAACGGTCGAGCGTCTCTTCGACGAACTTCTCGGCGACAATTTCGGCTCCTCGCGGATCGACGCGCACCGCCCCGGTTTCGTCGCGCAAGTAAAACGGCGCGCGGCTTTCGTCCTCGGCCAACGTCTTCCAAACGGCCTCCGTTTTCGTTACGCTCTCGCCGTCGGAGTTCTTCGTCGTTCGCGTTTCAATCCGTTTTTCCTCGATTTTCGTCTTCACGTAAACGCAAGCGCGACCGGACATAGGAGCCTCCAACGCCTTGCCGCGTTCGCATTCGGCCGTTCCGCTCAACTCGACCAAACCGATAAAAACGCCCCTCGCTTTCGACGTCGGCAAAAACGCGATCAAACGCCGCGTTCGCGCCCGCCCAAACGCGTCCCAAAGAAAAATCGCCGCGCCCGCCAACAACAGAACGCAAGCGAAAAGAAGATAAAAACGCATATCGTCCCACATTTTAACGATTCCCTCTCCGCCAACCTTAATTATTGCGCGACGTCGCGTCGTTTACGCTTCCAAATCGACGTCGATCGTTTTCGCTTCGAAACCTTCCGCCGCGAAAAACTTCGCTTCCGGCAACTTTAAAAACGACGCGACATAACAAAACGGAACCGTTTGCCGTCGCGTCTCGTAACTGGTCGCGATGTTATTGTAATACTCCCGAGCCAACGCGATTCTTTCCTCCGCGTCAACGACGCCGCGTCGCAAGTACGCAAACGTTTTATCCGCGCCAAGTTCCGGATATTTTTCGCCGACGGCGAACAATCGCGACGCCAACGCGCTCGGGCCGAACGCTTCCGCTCCGTCGACGCGAACGACCGCCCGTTGCGTTCGAAGCGTCGCCAACATCGCTCGCCATTCGCGTTCGTATCGAGCCAAACATTTCGCCGCGCTCGCCAACGCCGGAATCAAATCCGAACGCCGCTTTAACTCAACGTCGACGTTCGACTTAGCTTGGTCGACGCGACGACGCAAATCGACCAACGAATTAGCTAAGGCAACAATGGAGCCCGCGCCCCAAACCGCCGCGAAAACGGCGCTTCCGCCCAAAATCGCCAACGCCGCGTTCGGTTCGCCGTTCTCTTCCCAAGCGCAAGTCCCCAAACCGGCGACCACGACGCATCCCAGGTAAGCCCAGACAAGGCAACACTTTTCAAGGAAATCTTGATTATTTCGCGCGTTTTTTTCCGTCTTCGCAATCAAAAAGGTCGGCTCGTCCGGGTCGGCGGCGATTTCCGCGGCGACGACGTCCGTTCGCACGCGGGCCCGTCCCAACACGTAAACGTCGGAATGCAAAGGAACGCCGACTTCTCTAAAACGTCGGCGTCCGCAGGAATTTATCGCTTCGCGCGCGCCGCCCGCCCAATCGAAAAACTCCGGTTGCGAACGATTAAGCGTCCGACAAAGCAAGAGTTCCGTTTCAACGTTGGCGCCGTTCGGGTCGACGCGCACCGCCCCGGTTTCGTCGCGCAAATAAAAAAGCGTTCGTTGGGAATTGGAAGCGATCGTTCGCCAAACGCGCCGCGTTCTCGTTACCGACCGTCCGTTTCGCTTCGTTCGATACTTTTCAAGCCGCTCTTCTTCGACGCTCGTCGCGACGTAAACGCAAGGACGCCGCGACATTGGAGCGATAATCGCGGCGCCGACTTCGCACTCCGCCGTTCCTTTTAATTCGACGAGTCCAATAAAGACGCCCTTCGCTTTCGCCGTCGGAAGATTCTCTATCAACCTCCGCGTTCGCAACGACCGAAAAGCGCCGGGAAAGCCCAAAACGACGCCGAGCGCGCAAAAAAACAAAATACCTGCGATTACGCCTTCCATCGTTCCCTCGTCGCCGCGTCGACGGCTAAAAACGTTCCAATTTCAACGCGTCGGCCAGCATTGGAAGAAGCGTTTTTCGTTCAAACCGATTTGACGGTAAAGCTCGTCGACCGGCGTTTTACGAATCGCCGCGATTTCCTCCGCGACGTCGACGACCGACGCCGGCGCGCTCAACAACGTTCCGTCCTCGGCTCGCGCTTCGACGGCGAACGACGCGATTTGGCTCGCCGGCTTCCCATATCCGTTCGGAGGAAGCGGCGTCGGCGCGTCGCTCTCGACCAAAATCCGGTCGCGCGGGACTTTAGCGATCGTCTCCCGAGCTCGAACCGCGTTCGGAGCGACGCAACGCGGCGAAAACGAAAAGAAAACGTTCGACGCAAGCGCCCGCTCGATCTCCGCTTCGGTCGCCGTCCAAGAATGAAGGAGCCAAACGGGAACCTTCGAATAATCGCGCAAAATCTTCAACGTCAAGTCGTTAGCGCGAACCGAATGAACGACGACAGGAAGTCGCCGCTCGTTCGCGATTCCCAACTGCGTTCGAAAAACCGCCTCTTGCGACGCCGCGTCGAAATCCCGAACCGCGAAATCAAGCCCGACTTCGCCCAACGCCGCGCCGTAAACGCCGTCCGCGCTTACGGTTGCGTCCAACATAATTTTCAACGCGGTCGCCCAGTCGCCCTCGACGCGTCCGACGCTCCAAGGATGAAGCCCAAACGTCGGAAAAACGTCCGGATATTTTTTCGCGATTTCCGCCGTCTTTTTCCAGTCGGCCGGCGACGTTCCGCAACAAACGAACCGTCGAACGCCGCGCGCTCGCGCTCGCTCAAAATAAACCGTCAAATCGTCGCCCAAACGCTTGTCTTGCAAGTGCGAATGAACGTCGCTAATCCCAACTTCCGCCGACTCCGCAAATCCCATCGTTAAACGCTTTCCTTTTCTTTAAAGGCGGCTTTTCTTTCCGTCCGACGCGCCGTTTCGTCTTGTCGACGTTTTCTGTCGCGAAGCGTCGCCGCCGCTCTCGTCGCGGTTAAATTTCAATAAAAAAACGACGCGAACCCCGCTTGGCGCGGCCCGCGTCGTTAAGACGTTTGTCGAACGCAAAAGTTTCGACGTTCTTTCCTTTTTTTTCGCCGTCTTTCGCCGTCTCTTTTCGACGGTCAAGCCGAACGCTCCGTTCCAACGCTCCAAACCGCGCCGATTCGGAGGTTAAACGCTCGACGCTATCGATTCAAATCGATTTCGAGAAAATAGGCGCGGTCGCCGCGAATCAAGTAAACGCGCGCTTTGCCGCCGTCGAGTCGCGCAAATTCGTCCTTCTTTTGCGCGATGTAATAAAGATTGTCAAGCGAAGCGACGCTCAACTGCCCTTCCTTCGCTTCGCCGACGCCAAAGCCCAAATTCAGGTCGCCCTCTTGAACGCGAGCGTCGCCGCCGGTCAGCCACCCGTTTTTCAACGCCCGCGTTACCGTAACGCCGCCGTTCGGCGCGAAGTTAAAGTCGCCGATAGAAACGGCTTGCAACTTCGGATAACGTTCGCGGTACTCCTCGGCCGAAGTCGTTTCCACCTCGACGCCCAAGACGTTCCAAACCAACGCCGCGCGCTTCGAACTTTCAAAAGAAGACGGCGTCGGAGCCGTTTCGCTCCCTTCGGAACCGTCGAAATCGGCGGTCGCCAACCCTTCGTCGACCGACTCGGCGACGGCGTCGGACGTCGACGCGTCCGCGTACCCGTTCGACGCAAACGCTCGCGAAGTCTCGGAACGACGCGGTTTGCGCGCGACGAACGTTTCGCCGCGTTCGGTCGCTAAGTCGCTAAACGCAACCAGCGTTTCCCTCGTTTCGCCGTCGCGTTGGAAACGCAACTCGGCGACGTCGGTTAAATCCATTCCAATAAGAGAACAGGTAAAGTCAAGGGAGGAGCGCACTTCGAAACCGTTCGACGAAACGAGAACGTCGCCCGGCTCGATCCCGGCTTGCGCGGCGGGACTCTTCGCCTCGACCGACTCGACCACCAAACAATCTTCGCCGTTTCCGCCGCTCGGATATTCCGGCGACTCGGCGTCGACGACGCGAAATTTCAGCCCGTGATGCGTCATTTTGGCGACAGACTGTCGAATCATCCGTTCCGCGACGGTCGAGACGACGTCGACCGGAATCGCAAAGGCAATATTTTCCGCCTCTTCGCGCACCGCGGCATTGAGCCCGATCATTTCGCCGTCGACATTAATAAGCGGCCCGCCGGAGTTGCCGGGATTGACCGCCGCGTCGGTTTGGATAACGCCGTCGTACGCCAACGTGTCGCTGACTTCAAGCGGGCGTCCCAACGCGCTGACGATTCCCTTCGTTACCGAACCGCCGTATCCGTAAGGGTTGCCGATCGCCCAAACTTCCTCGGCCAAATCGACGCGTTCCGAACGCCCCATCCGAATTTTCTTCATCGGGGTCTTCGGCTTAATTTTCAAGATCGCCAAGTCGGTCGCGACGTCGTTGCGAATCAGTTCGACGTCGCGGTAACGCACGCCGTCCGCCGCGACGACTTCCAATTTGAGCAAGCCTTTAACGACGTGATAGTTCGTCAGGATGTACCCGCGCTCGTCGACGACGACGCCGGTTCCCATCCCGTTATACACGTCGTACTGCGCGTTGGCGCGCTTGCCGACTTCGCACTGTTTTTCGCCTTGAATGCTGACGACCGATTCGCGCGTTTCCTTAATCCGCTCAACGATGGGAGATTTCGGCGTCCGCGACCACCGTTGTTCGGCGTCGCCGTCGGCCCAAATCGCCGTCGTCGCCGTCGCGGCCGCCGTCAAGGCGCAGAAAAACGTCGTCCAGCGCAGACGCCCGCCGTTCCAGTTCCCAACCAACCGTTTCTTCATAGGAATATCGTCCAAACCAATTGACCCCGCGGCGCCGTTTGTTCTCGCCTAAGCGCGAACGGTCTCCGGCTTTAAGTCGCGCGCCCAACTTTAACGAAAGAGAAAATTTTCGTCGAAAAAACGGAAAATTTCCGAGCTTTCTTGGTTCGACGCGACGCGAAAACGCCGCCTTTTTCGGAGTTTTTTACTCAACTTTTTCCCCGATTCGAGCGACGCGGAAACGCTCCGTTCGTTTTGAATCGGATACTCCGTTCATCGGTCGAGCGCGTCGGACGACTTAAGCCTTTTATTCCTTTTTTACATTTTACGCGGAATATTCGGAAAATTTTAGCGTCGAACGCGTCGCGCGTCGCCTTTTAACGCCCCGACGTCTTCCCAATCCCCCCAAATCCCCCCGTCGCGTCTAAATTCCTCTGTCGCGCAACCTCGCCCAACCGCGCAAACGCCGCAAACCTCCTTTCTTAATCTTCTTTATTTCCCGTCAATTCCCTAAAGCGCCGCGTCGGGTTTAGTCGTCCGGTTTTAACAAAATATAACAGCAAAGAATCAGAACAAAGCCGCTCGTCGCGACGCAATGCCCCACCGCGTCCGGAACCGGCAGCGCAATCCGCCTCCCGGTCGCCCCCGCAAACGCCGACGCAATCCCGTCGTCCCCCCAACGCTTGACGACCGCCTCCGCGACGCCGTCTCGCAAAACCGCCTGCTGAACGACGACCATCTCGACGCCAAACGCCAACAATAAAAAACCGATAAACGCAACTCGTTCTCTCTTCGTCATTCCCCCTCCGATCGCCGCGCCGTCGCCGACGCTCGTTTCTCCGTTTCCCAATCTTTCTTCTCAATATATTAATAACAAACCGATCGCGACGTCATATTAATAACTAATAGCGAACCGATCGCGACGTCAAACCGCTCGACCGCTTCTTGAAAAGATTTCCGCTCTTCGACGCAACGCCATTATACGACGCCAAACCGCCTCGCGACGAAAAAAGGAAATTTCGTCTTTTTTCACTCGCCCCCGCCGCCAAGAGCCGACAAAGTCTCTTTATTCGGAAAAATCAAAATATTTAAGCGCGACGAAAAAAAAAGTTCGGAAAATATAAAGAAGCGCGTCTTGAAATTTGACGGCAAACCGATTATCATAAACGAAGGAAGTATTTTTTCGGAATCGACGAAATTTTCTCGGAATCGACGAAATTTTCCTCCGCCGTCGTTTTTCTCGTCCTTCCGACGAGTCGGCGGCGCGCAACCGAGCGTTTTAGGAGTCGGAATATGTTCAATCGAAAATTTTGCCGAGCGTCGCTCGGATTGGCGTTGAGCGCGGCGTTGGGCGCCGCCTCGTTGACGGTCGCGCAAGAGCCGAGCGCTTCCGGTTACGTTCGCGGCGCGAGTAGTTTCGCCGCCGGCGATTTTGCGCAAGCGTCGGCCGCCCTCGACGAAGCGATCGCCGCGCAAAGCGACGACCCCCGCGTTTACTACTTCCGCGGTCTCTGCGCCGCTCGCCAAAACGATCCGGTTTCCGCCGCCGCTTTTTACGCGACCGGCGCCCGCTTGGAACTTGAAAGCCCGAAAGGTCGCCTCGCCGCCGTCGACGCCGCGTTGACGACGATTCAAGGCGCCGAACGCGGCGCGATCGAAGCCGCTCGCGCGCAAGCTCGCGCCGACTGGAAAGCGAAAGAAGCCGCGCGCCAAAACGCGTTGTACGGCGAATCGCTCGACCGCCAACGCGCTCGCCTCGCGACGCCGCCCCAAACGGACGCCGCCCCGCGCGAAGTCGCCGCGTCCAAAGCGCTCTCGGTTCCGCCCGCTCGCCCGTTCTTCCGCGGCGAAATCCCGGCGCACCAAGCCCCCGACCTTTACGACCCCAATTCGGACGAGTTCAACTATTTCCGCGAAGATCTCGGCAAAACGGGTCTCTCGACGCGCGAACAAAAACGGCTCGCCGAAATCGCGTCGCGCGAAACTTACGAAGACCCGATGGACAAGCCCGCCGCCGACGGTTCGCCCTTCATTAATATTTACGACTCGAGCGAAGTTTTCGTCGACGACGCTCCGTTTGTCGGCGCCGACGACCCGGACGTTCTTTACGAAGCGGAAGAAAACAACGCGCTGAGTTCCTTGGCCGCCTCCCTCCGCCTCGGCGCGGCGAGTTTCGCGCTTCAATTCGGTTCCGACGCCGCGTCGCAAAATTCGTCTTCGCCGTACGGTTCGTCCTCTTACCCGTCGTCTTACTCGTCGGGCTCGGCCTCTTACGGCGGCCCCGGCTCGTCCTCCGAAGCGTCCGCCGCCCCGGTCGAACCGAGCAAAGCCGACGATACGAAGAAAATTTTCGGCGAACCGGTCGCCAGCCCGTTTGGCGGCAAAGTTCAACTCGACGCGGAAAACGATTTCGATCTCTTCCCGACCGGTCGCGACTTCAAACCGACCGCGCCGGCGCCCGCCGATCCGTATTCGTCTTCGGGCGGCCCCCATTGAGCGACATTGCGTCGCGTTTAGCGTCTCCGCAACGAATGTTTCAGCGAACGCTCGTCGTTTAACGCGACGGGCGTTCGCGCCTTAAGCGACGCGGCGACGCTATTTTCTCTCGTTCCCTTCCTTTCCCCAATTTGAAGTCAATGCCAACGAATCGACCTTCTCGTCTTTATTTAACGTTCGCCGTCGGCGTCGCGCTGATCGCCTTAGTTCTTATTTTAGGAACGTTGGCGCTAACGCGATTAAGCGCCGCGCGCCGCCAAGCGTCGGAAACCGACTCGCGACTTCGCGTTTTGGTCGCCGTCGATCCGCTCGCCTACCTCGTCGAACGCATCGGAGGCGATCGCGTCGCCGTTTCGACGTTGACTCCGCCCGGCAAGGACCCGGAATCGTTCTCGCCGACGCCCTCCGATTTAGCCGCGTTGTCGGCGACGCGACTTTTTTTCCGCGTCGGTTTGCCGATCGAGGAGCGTTTCGCTCAAAACATCGCTTCGTTCGCGCCTAACTCTCGCGTCGTCGATCTTTGCGAAAACGTCGAACTGCTTCCGAACCCTTGCGGTCATTCGCATTCGCATTCCGAAGCCGACGGCGATCATTCGTCGCATCCGCATTCCGAAGCCGACGGCGATCATTCGTCGCATCCGCATTCGCATTCGCATTCCTGCTCGAGTTCGGAACTCGACCCGCACGTTTGGACAAGCCCGGCGGTCGCGCGCCTCCTCGTCCGCCAAGCGACCGCCGCTCTTTGCGAAACGTCTCCCGAAAACGCCGAGTTCTTCCAAGCGAACGCCGCGACGCTCGACGCCGAACTTGCCGCGTTGCAAACCGAGATTTCCCAACGACTTGCGCCGTTCGAAGGTCGCGCGTTCGTCGTTTTTCACCCCGCTTACGGCTATTTCGCCAACGAATTTCATTTAACGCAACGCGCGATCGAGTCGCAAGGCAAAGCGCCGCGTCCTCGCGAGTTAGCGAAATTAAGCCAAGAAGCGCGCGCCGACGGTCTGCGAGCGACGATCGTGCAACCGGAATTCGATCGCGCCGCCGCCCAAGTCGTCGCTAAGGAAATCGGCGCCGAACTTATCGTTCACTCGCCCTTGGAAAAAGACTATTTCGCAAACTTGCGAGCGTTAACCGACGCGCTTGAACGCTCGTTCGCTCCGAGTTCGCCGACGCCGTAAGCGGTCGCGCTTCCGCCGTCGCGATCTTCCCGCCGACGCGCCGACGCGTCCCGTCGGCGTTTTTCGTTCAAATCTCTCCGCCATTTTAAGCCCGTCGATGCGAAAAACGCGCCTCGTTCCTCCCGTTTCGTCAACCGTCGCGCCGATCTTCCTTCGTCGCGCCGCCCGAGACGCGTTTTGTCGCAACGCGTTTCTTTGGGGCGTCGGGAACAGTTTCGTCAACTCGACGTTCGTCGTTTACTTCCTTAAAGCGTTGGTTCCGAACGACTCCCAAACGGCGGCTTTAGGAACGGCGATCGCTTGGACGGTCGCCGCGCCGCGTTTGATCGGCCTGTTGCGTTTGTTAACGCCGGCCGCGATCGGCTGGTTTGGAAGTCGCAAGCGTCTTTGCGTTAGTTGCGCTCTCGTCGCGCCGACGCTTCTTTTAACGTTGCCTTTTGGCGCCCCCTTTTTCGAACGTTTAGCGACCTCGGACGACGGCGGTCTTAACGCCGCTTTCTTCTTAATCGGCGCGATTTGGGCGATTCACCACTTGGTCGAATACGTCGCGACGACGGCGCTTTGGAGTTGGATGGGCGACGTTGTAACCCCGGCGTCTCGCTTGCGATTCTTCGCGCGCCGCGAACGTCGTTTACTTCTCGGCAAACTCGCCGGTTTAGCGGGCGTCGGAGCGTTTACTTATCTCCAACGTTCGTTGTTATTTCCGCCCGATTTTTTTGCGGCGGACGCTTGGAAAATCGCGCTTCCGTTGCTTGGCGTCTTTTTTTTGACCGTTTCCGCGTTTCCGCTTTTCCTCGCGCCGGAAATTTGCGTTGAGAAAAGCGACAAACCGAGCGTTTTCAATATGTTGCTCAGTCTTTGCGCGCCGCTGCGCTCGCCGTCGTTTTTAGCGCTCGTCCTTTTTGGCGTCGCGATTCAAGCGATTTTAGGCTTCACGCAGTCGCCGCAATATT
Organism: Thermoguttaceae bacterium; assembly: GCA_017466305.1. GTDB lineage: Bacteria > Planctomycetota > Planctomycetia > Pirellulales > Thermoguttaceae > RUG369. The sequence continues at coordinate 12,920 of JAFTUJ010000343.1, read as the reverse complement.
ATTTTCGAACGTCCGTTCTGCAACTTTCGTTGTTTACGTCCCTTGCGTCGTCGGCGTTCCTCAACGTCGGTCAATGGAAAGGCTCCGACCGCGCCGCTCGATTCGTCGCGCATTGCAACGCTTCAACCGCTTGTTTCGCGGCGCTTAGCTGCGTCGCGATCGGTTTCTTCCTATACGCGGCGGCTCCGACAAACGCTTGGTTCGCCGTCTTTGTTTCGGCCTCTTTTTGGGTCGCTTGGGTCGTCGTCAACATTACGTTAAACAACGAAATAACAAGGCGTTCCGAACCGAGCGAACGATCGGCGTTCGTCGCGTTTTACTTTGCCGCGACGGCTCTTGCGTTCGGTCTCGCTTCAATGGGCGGCGGATGCGTTTTCGACCGCGTTCGCGCGCTCGCCGTCGAACGTCAAACGCCCGGCCTCGAAGTCGCCTATTGCCGCGTCGTTTTCCTCGTCGCCGGCGCCCTATTGGCGTTTGCGCCGACCCTTCTTCTTTTATTCCGGAACAGACGCAACCTCCCAAACCGCAACGCTTACACCTCCCATTTCACCGCGTCCCCCGACGCCCAACCGCAACCGCGCCGCCAATGAACGCTTCCAACGCCCTCGACGTTTCCGCCCCCCTCCCCCCTAGCGCCGCCGTTTCGCTCGAACCGCCGCGCCGCCTCCTCCAACGCCTCGTCGAACGCCTCGTCCCTTTTATCGCCGACGTTCCCAACGCGAACGAGCGCGCCAACGCTTCCGTTAAATCGTTGGAAATACTCCGGTTAGAAAGTCGCTTTTTGCCAACGGCGACGTTCGACCTTTCCGAACCGTCCGTCGCCGCTTGGCGCCAACGCGTCGAAACGGCGCTCGACGCGGTTTGTCGCGACCTTTCGGCGGTCGAATCCCGCTCCGAGCGCGCGTACCTGCGTCGCCTTGCGCTCGTCGCCGCGCTCGACCTAAACGCTTGCGCCGAATCCCTTTTCGTCAAACGATTTGCCAACGCGCTTCTCGCCGAAATCGACGATTCCGACGAACGCCAAAACGCGCTCGTCGCCTATGCGACGCGCCTTGCCGCCCGTATTTCGCGCTTTCCCAAGGTCGCCCCCGCCGAACGCGCCCAAGCTTTCGCGGCGCTCGACGAAATCGAAGACTTGCGCCTCTTCGAGCGCGCCGCCGCCGACGTCGTCGCCGGCGTCGTCTTTAACGCGACAAAAAGTAACGCGCTGTCGAACGTCGCGTCCAACGACGACGCAACTCTCGATTTAACGCCCTTTGGCGACGACGTCGCGGAAGCTTGGGAGCAATTCGAATCTCCCGGCGGTTTCCTCGAACTTTGCGAACGTGCAAACGCCGAAACCTTTGCGCTTTCGACGCTTGCGCCGCCGACGCCGCAAGAAATCGCGTTGCGTCAAGCGTTTAGCGCCGAAACGCGCCGTCGCTGCGAATCGCTTTTAACGTCGCTCGACTCCGGCATCGACGTCGACGGTTCGCCGCTGAGCGAAGACGACCGCGCCGAGTTGCAAAGCGTTGTCGACGAAGCGGTTATCGCGTCGCCGTTTGCGTTGGAACACGGCGAATTTTTCCGCGCGTTCCTTGAACGTTCCCGCAATCTCGGCGCGTTCGCTCCGATTTTCGAACGCCTCTCCGAAGCGGAAAACGCAACCGCCGCGACAGAACGCAACGAAGCCCGCTCGCCGCTTTCCGAATCCGCTATCTCTTATTATCGTTCGTTTTATCGACAAAAATGTGAATTTTGGGCCGAGGAAAAAACGCGTTGGCTCGAATCGGCGCGCCGCGTCGCGACTCGTTCTTTAACGTTCGAAGGCGATTTGCGCGTTAAACTCGACCGTTTAACGACTTCGGCGGAACTAGAATTCCGTTTCGGCGATAAAACCAACGGTAAAAACGCGGTTCGCGAAGTCTTGGGACTTCTCCCGCGCCTCGAATCGCCCTTCGAACGCGCGCGGCTTTATCGACGTCTTGTCGCGGCCCATCTTTACGCATCCTATCCCAAGGCGGCGCAAAAGTTAGCGTCTCTTTGGAAAGCGGAACTCGACGCGATCGAACCGGAAGACTTGCGCGACGCGGCTTTCGTCGACGCGCTCGATCTTTACTCCCAAGCCGTCAAAGCCGACGAAACCGCGCTTGCGACGTTCGTCGAATCGATTTCCGCCCCGCTCGCCCGCCTCGACGCGGAAACGCGCTTGCGGCTCGCCCGCCTTTTTTCCCAAGAAACCGCCTTCGACGCTTCCTCCTTATCCGAAGACCTCCTAAACCTTATCGAATCGACAATTACGCAACTTCAAACGTTCGACGAAACCTCGCCGGACGAAGCGGTCTTCGCGCTCGTTAAAATCGCGACCGCGATCGCCGACCGCTTCGTCGACGCCTTGTTTAACGGTTAATTTAACGGTTAATTTAACCGTTTTTCCCCTTACCCCCTTTCGTTTTCAAACTTAACAATTTCGTCGCGGCGCCCCCATCGTCGGTCGTCGAACGCGCCGTCCAAGTTCCGCCGCGACGCAAACGCCGTTTTTTCAACGGATAACGCTTACAGGAGTTCATCGATGACCGACTCGCCCGATTTTATCGACCTTGACGACGCGCTCGTCGATTTGGATCGCGAACGCCGCTGCGGCTTTTCGGAAGTCGTTTACGGAGAAGGAAAAACGGTCGAAGCGATTCGCCGAATCGCGCTCGCGCAACTCGAACGCGGAATCGACGTTTTCGCGACGCGCGTTTCCCCCGAAAAAGCCGCCGCGCTCCTTCCCGAGTTTCAAGCCCTCAACCCGAACGCCTATTATAACGAAATCGCCCGCACGTTTCGGATTCCGAACGCTATTGCCGACAACGACTTGCAACAAAGCGACGTCAAGTCGCCAAACAACGGCGACGCGACGCCGCGTTTTCGCGGCAAAGTCGCGATTCTAACCGCCGGAACGAGCGATCTTCCGGTCGCCGAGGAAGCGCGCGAAACGGCCCTTTGGACGGGAGCGGACGTCGTTCTCGTTCAAGACGTCGGCGTCGCCGGTCCAAAACGTTTAATCGCAAAACTTCCGTTGTTCGTCGACGCCGACGCGATCGTCGTTTGCGCCGGTATGGAGGGCGCGCTACCGAGCGTCGTCGGCGGGTACGTTTCCGCGCCGATCGTCGCGGTTCCGACGAGCGTCGGATACGGCGCCGCGTTCGGCGGAGTCGCCGCAACTCTTGGAATGCTCAACAGTTGCGCGTCGAACGTTACCGTCGTTAACATCGACGCCGGTTTCAAAGGCGGTTACGTCGCCGGCTTAATCGCCAAACGGGTCGCCGACGCCGCGCGCCGCGCCTTCGAACGCGGTCGAACCTTTCCCCAAAACATCTAACCCTTTTGTTTAAGCGTTTTAAACAACATTTGTTTTTTTTCCTCTTGTCGCAAGGAGTCCGCCGATGTCCGCCCCGTTTTCCGCTTCCGTCCAAGAAGGCGACGTTCCGCCGCGTTCGACCGAACAGTTTGCGCGAACGGAGCTTATGATCGGTCGCGACGCCTTGACGCGTTTGCAAAATTCTTGCGTTTTGGTCGCGGGCCTCGGCGCCGTCGGAAGTTACGCGGTCGAAGCGTTGGCGCGCTCCGGCGTCGGGCGTTTTCGTCTCGTCGATTTCGACGACGTTCAGCCGAGCAACATAAATCGCCAACTTTTCGCGACTTGGGAAACGGTCGGACGGTTAAAAACCGACGTCGCGAAAGAACGAATCGCGGCGATTAATCCGGCGGCGCAAGTCGAGACGCGACCGACGCTTATCAACGACAAAACGCTTCCGTCCCTGTTCGCCGACGACTGGGCGTCGCCTCCCGATTTCGTCGTCGACGCGATCGACTCGCTCGGGCCGAAAGTCGCGTTAATCGCCGAGGTTACGCGCCGCGGTTTGCCGTTGATTTCAAGCATGGGCGCCGCTCTTCGCTTCGACGCGTCGCTCGTTCGCGTCGGACGCTTGACCGACGTTTCGCATTGCCCGCTCTCGGCGCAAGTTCGCAAACGCTTGCGCCGCTTCGACATAAACACCGACGACGTCCGCTGCGTCTACTCGCCGGAACCGATTCGCGACCGAATGCGCGCCGCGACGTCCGGTTCCGACGGCCTCGAACGCGTCGCTCCCGCCGCGCCGCTCGACGCGTCGACCGTCGATTCGCCGCCCGGTCGCCCGCGCAATTCGCTCGGCAGTCTTCCGACGATCGTCGGAATTTTCGGCCTGATTCTCGCGCACGAAGTCATTTCCGGTCTAATCGACGGATTCGACGGCGCCGTTCTCCGCGCCCGCTCTTAACGTCGCGCTCCACGACGTCGCGTCGCCGTTTGCCCTTCCCGGCGTCAAAATTTCGCATTAAGGGACGACGGCGCGACCTTATTTTATCTATTCCCCCCAAGTTCATCTTTCCATCTTTCCTATTCCGCGTATTTTAACAAATCCGCGCTCGTCTTATAAATCGCTCTTGCGGCGACGGCCCCAATTTGTTAAATTTCGCCGGGATTTTCGCCCTACCGCCCCCTTTTTCACTTTGCCCTCCCTCCTTTGAAGACTCGGTTGAGAACGCGCCGTTCCCGCCGATTTATACGACGTCATGACGCACAACGAAGCTCGCCAAGAAATCGAACGTTTGACCGCCGAAATCCGGCGCTGCGACCGCCTTTATTTTGTCGAAAACGCGCCCGACCGCCCCGACCACGAATACGACGCGCTTGTTAAACAATTGCGGCAAATAGAGTTAGCAAATCCCGACCTCGTTTCGCCGGACAGTCCGACGCAGCGAATCGGCGAAAAACTCGAAGGCAAAGCGGAAGTCGTTCGGCACGCAACGCCGATGCTTTCGATTGAAAACGTTTACAACGACGACGAGCTGTTCGCGTTCGTCGAGTCGGCGCAAAAAGCCGCAAGTCGACCGCTCGCTTGGGTTTGCGAACTCAAAATCGACGGCGTCGCGGCGTCGCTGATTTACGAAAAAGGCGTTCTGACCCGAGCCCTGACCCGCGGCGACGGCGTTTTCGGCGAAATTATCACCCCGAACGTCCGAACGATTCGCGACGTTCCGCTCAAACTTTCCGGCGATTTCCCCGATTATTTGGAGGCGCGCGGCGAAATTTATATGACGAACTCCAATCTCGACCGGCTCAATCGCGAAGGCGCCGAGCGCGCCCAAGCCGCCGGGAAGGAGTTCAAGCCGTTCGCCAACCCGCGCAACCTGACGTCTGGAACGCTAAAGCAGCTCTATCCCAAGGTTTGCGCCGAACGCAATCTCCGTTTTTTCGCGCACTCGACCGGCTCCGATCCGACCGCCGTCGCGTCGACGCACTTCGAGTTTATGCGAAAGTTGCGCGAGTTCGGGCTCCCGACCGCGCCGCTCGCCAAGCGTTTCGAGACGTTCGAGGAAGCCTTCGCTTACGTCCAAGAAATGCGCGAAAACCTTGCGTCGCTTGACTTTGAAGTCGACGGAATCGTTCTCAAGGTCGACGATTTCGCCGCCCGCGCCGAGATCGGCTCGACGTCGAAGTTCCCGAAATGGCTCGTCGCCTGCAAGTTCGAGAAGTACGAGGCGCAAACGACCGTTCGCGAAATCGTCGTCCAAATCGGCAAATCGGGCGTCGCGACCCCGGTCGCCGAGCTGGAACCGGTCGAAATCGCCGGAACGACCGTTTCGCGGGCGACGTTACACAACATCGCGTTCATCGAAGAAAAAGACGTTCGAGTCGGCGACGCGGTGATCGTCGCGAAAGCGGGCAAAATCATCCCGCGAGTGATGCGCGTCGAGTCGTATTTGCGACCGCAAAACCCGGAGCCGCCGCGCTTTAGGTTCCCGGAGCGTTGCCCGAGTTGCGATTCGCCGCTCGTTCGCGATCAACAGGAAGTTTCGAAACGGGACGAGACCGGCGCGCTCGTAAAGGTCGACGGCAAAACGGTTAAGGAGTTCGTCGACGGTTCGTTCATTCGCTGTCCGAATCCGGAATGTCCGGCGCAATTCCGCGAGCGGTTGGCGTTTTTCGCGTCGAAAGGGGCGATGGACGTCGACGGAATCGGCGCGTCGCTCGTCGAGCGGTTGACGTCTCCGATCGCAATCGACCTGTTCAACGAAGAGCCGCCGCTCGTCCGCTCGTTCGCCGACCTTTACCGCTTGACGCCCGAACGCTTAATGGCGCTCGACGGCGTTAAAATCAAGTCGGCCAACAACTTAACCCAAGCGATTCAAGAAAGCAAAACGCGCGGCCCGGCCCGGCTCTTGACGGCGCTTTCGATTCCCGGCGTCGGCGCGCAAACGGCCAAAGACCTCGTCAAGGACTTCCGCTCCATCGACGCGATGCTCGAAGTCGAGTCGGCGGAAGCGTTTACGGCGACCGAAAACGTCGGCGAAATCTTAGCGCAAAACTTGTTCCAATTCTTCCGTTCGGAGGCGGGCCGCCGCATTATCGCGGAGCTGAAAGAACTCGGGCTCGAAACCGCGCTCCCGGCGCTTCCGGAGTCGGCAAACGGCGAAAACGGTTTTGAAAACGCTCTCCCCCTCGACGGAAAAACAATTTGCGTTACCGGAACACTTAACCGTTACGACCGCGTTAAAATCAAAGAGACGATCGAGGCGAACGGCGGCAAGGCGGCGTCGAGCGTTTCTAAAAAGACGACGTTCGTTCTCGTCGGCGCGAAACCGGGTCAGGCGAAAATCGACAAAGCGGCGGAACTCGGCGTCCCGACGATTACCGAAGAGGAGTTTGAAGCGATGCTCGGCGGCGACGCTTCGACCGGTTCCGACGGCAATCCGGAACCTAACGCAAACAACTTGCTTTTCTAAGGTTAACCGCCTTAACGGAACGTCGTCGCATTGTTTGACGTCGAGTCGTTTAACGCTCGCCGCGCCGTTTTTTCTTTCGTTGAAAAGAACGGCGCGGTCGTTGCGTTTTTACCTCGTTCGATTTTCGTTTCAACGTCAAATAATCAAAAACGCGTCGTTTAATCCCCCTTCCTCCGCGGGCTTTCTCGCTTCGCCGTCAAAAATTTTCTTAAAAAACGCAAAATTTTCGAAAAAAAGCTTGCGGCGCGCGGCAAAATATCGACAATATTCTTTGTCGTTTCGACCTTTTTCCCCTAAGAAGCGCTTCGCCCAAAGCGACGGCCTCGAAATCGTTAAACCGCAACGCATTAAGGAACGCAAAATGAAAAAACGCAAGCCGCGTCGTCCCGTTCGTTCGACGGCGCTTTTAACGCTGGCGCTCGGTTCGCTCGCCGCGCCGACGCTTTTCGAAACCGATTTCGCCGACGTTTCTTTGTCGACGCAACTCGTTGCGGCCTCGGAAGTTGCGTCGACCGCTCAACCCGACGAAACGGCGGAAAAAGCGGAGAAAATCGGCGTTCGCCCTTACGAGATGGATTGGGCCGGTCGGACGGAAGAAGTTCGCCCGGCGCTCGTCGACTTTGAAAACCTCGACGGTTGGACGGTCGAAGCGGCCGGCTCCGTCGCGACGTTCGAGCGAAGCCGCGAAGAGCAAATGTACGGAAAGCACGTCGGCAAGCTGACTTACCGCAAAGACGCCGCGTCGCAAGAGAGGCCGGTCGTTCGCGTTCGTCCGCCGAAACCGATTCCGATCGAGGTCGCCGATTTCGACGCGTTTTCTTGTTGGATCGTCGGCAACAACTGGGCTTGGGCGCCCGACCCGAAAACGCCGCGCGTCCGGGTTTCCGCGCTCTTCCAAACCGTTGACGGGCAAGAAGTTCCGCTTTACCTCGAAACGGTCGATTGGCGCGAATGGTTCCTTTGTTACAAGACGATTTCTAAGGAAACGCGCAAGCGACTTGGCGACGCCGCGTCGTTTAACGGGTTTCTTATCGAAAACGGCGCGAACGAAGAAGACCGAACCCTTTATTTCGACTCGTTTTGCGTCTTTAAAGAAGAGCGAAAGCCGCTCGAGTTTACAGCACGTCCCAAACCGGGAATCGACCTTTTCGACGGTCAGCCGCTCGGCCTAAACTCCGGCGAGGGGCGACTTCCGTTCCCGACGCGTCCGGAAACGATTTTGCCGGACTCCGCGAAGAACCTAAAGAAAGCGGCGTTCCACACTTACGGCGACGCGTTCGACTTCGTTTACGAAGGAACCGACGGAACGCTCGTTTACGACTACAAACCGCAAGTCGGCGATTGGTCGGACGTTACGGCGCGCTGGAACGACTCGCAACCGTTCAAACCGCTCGCCGGCGGCGGCGTCAATCACTTAATCGGCGACGCCGGGTCGCAAGAGCCGGTCGAGAAGCGCGAACTTCTCGAAAAGAGCGTCGCAAACGGTTGCGTTACAACGCGTTGGAAATTAACGTCGGCGACGGCGACGGCGGAGGTCGAGTACCGCTTCCAGCTTGCCGGAAAGTCGTTAATCGTCGACGTTGTCGCGCTCGGCGGGCGGATTCCGGCGGTCGAGTTCGGGCGTTTCGAGGGCGTCGAAAAGCCGCGCTCGTTCGCTATCCCTTATTATTTATACGATTACGGTCGTCGCCCGGGCGCGCTCGTCTTTACGCCGCCGGTCGACGATTCAGAAAAAGCGCAATCCGGCGACGCTAACCCCAACGACGGCAAGCTCTTCGCGTCCGGGCATATCGACTGGTATCGCAGCGGCGCGTCGTATTTGCTCGGCAAGCACGAAGTCGGTAAAACGGACGGCGGCGGCGTTTACGGCGTCGTCAACGGCGGTTCCGAATACCGAACGAAAACCGACGGAACGCGCAACGACGTTTACGAACGCTTCGTCTTGACGATTTCGCCGACGTTCGAAGAGACGCTTCCGACGATCGCGAACCCAACGTCGCCCTACAAACACGTTGCGGGCAAAGGAGTTTGGAACGCGCACGGAGCGACGACTCGCGACGCCGACAAACGAATTTGGCGCGATATTTGGCGTCGCGGAATGCGCAATATTATCGTTACCGACCACGAAGTCTGTTGGCGCGACGGCGGCGAAAGCTTCACGTTCCGCACCAAACCGGCGCCTAAAAAGGGCGGCGACGCGGGTTGGATCGATTATTCGCGCTTTATGCAGGACGAACTCGGCTTCGTTTACGGCCCGTACAACAACTTCACCGACTTCGCGCCGGTCAACGAGTATTGGTCGCCGGACATGATTTCGCGCCTTCCGGACGGTTCGCTCCAACGCGCTTGGGCCCGATGTTACGCGCCGAAACCGGCTCGGGCGGTCGAGTACTGCGAAAAGTTGACGCCGATTAACGAAGCTAAGTTCCAATTTAGCTGCGCTTACTGCGACGTTCACTCGTCCGTTCCGGCTTGGACTCGCGTCGACTACGACGCCCGCGTTCCCGGCGCCGGGACGTTGATGAGCGTCTACTATCCTTACGGCGAAATCTTTCTCCTGCAAAAGAAAAATTGGGGCGGCCCGACTTATTCCGAAGGCCCGCACCACTGTTTTTACTCCGGTTTGACCGACGGAAACTACGCGCAGGACCAACCTTACAACTTGCGCGTTAATCCTTGGCTCGTCGACTTCGACCTGCGCCAAATGCACGACCTCGAATGCAACTTCGGGCTCGGGAACGTCGGTATGTTCGCGCCCGGTTACACGCCGAAAACGCCCGCCGAAAATACGGCGCTTCTCGACCGCTTCCTCGCCGGAACGCTCGCGTTCGGGCACCCGGGCTTCTTGGCGCGCGAATTCGGAAACAACGGCGCCGCCAAGAGTTACTTTATGATTCAACAGATCGCGTCGCGGTATACGCAGGTTTCGGCGACGTCGATTCGCTACTTCGACGCCGACGGAAACGCGCTCGACACGAGCGCCGCGCTCGCCGCCGACGTCGTGAAGCGCTCGCAAGTCGCGGTCGAGTACGCCGACGGAACGACGGTCGTCGCGAACGGTTCGGAAAAGGAAAACCTCGAAACGACGTTCGCCGGGCGCAAGATTTCGCTTCCGCCAAACGGTTACGTCGCTTGGACTTCCGACGGCGACATTAGCGTCGAATCGCGCCTTGCCGACGCCGGAAACCGCTTCGACTACTGCGCGTCGCCGGAATATATTTACCTCGACGGACGCGGCGTTTGGACCGTTTGCGAGCGCGCTTGCGGGGCCGGGTCGGGCGTTTGCCGAATTTTGGAAGCAAACTCTTTCGAATTAATCCCTTACGACGGCGCGGAACTCGGTTTCAAAATCGCCGACGCGAACGAAAGCGTTTCGGCGGTCGCGCTCGATTACGCCGGCGCGGAAATCGGCGAAGCGCAAGTTCGTCGTTCGCGCGGATTTACGTTCGTCGTTCCCGTCGACGGCGCGTTCTCTTACCGCTTGACGAAAACGCCGATCGGCGACGCCGCGTCGACCGACGCAAAGAACGAAACGGCGGCGGGTTGCGAACGTTGGAGTTGCGACCGTTTTCACGTCGCGCCGGGGGAAACGGTCGTTTTGCGCGACATAAACGGCGAAACGGTCGACTTTGCGATTCCGAAAGACGCGGCGCCGGGCTCGAGCATTTGGGCGGAGCCGGAAACGGGCGCTTTCGTCGATTTCTCGGTTGTAAACGCCGTCGACGCGAGCTTTGCGTTCGACGCGAAAACCAACGTTTTGACCGCGACGCTAAAAACCGCCTTGCCGCGCGCCGCCGGAACGCTTTCCGTCGGCTTCGCCGGAAAAACGTTCGCCAAACCTTTTGATTTCAACGGTTCCGAAACGCCGCGTCTTACGTTCGAGTTCGCGGCGCCGGAAGCGGTCGGAGTCGAAACGGCTCGCGCGACCGTCGTCGCGACGCCGACGCAAGGCGAACCGCGCGAAACCGTTTATTCGTTGGCGTTAGAAACCGCGTCGCAGTTCGTTCCGTTCGAAACGCTCGACTTCGGCGCTTCAAACGGTCGCGTTTCGGCGAACGTCGACTTTACGCCTTATCTTCAACGCCGGGGCGCGGTTCCGTCGCCGTCGTTCGCCAATTCCGGCGCGATCGCGAACTTCGAAACGAACCAATCTTGCGGCGGCGACGCGCGGTCGGGCTACTTCCTCCATCCGCCGTATACGGGGGGGCCGACCGGGCGAACGTATCTCCGTTTCGACTTTGAAGTTCCGAACGAGCCGGCGACGTTCCGCGTCGACGTCGGCAAGAAAGACGAAAGCGATCTAGGAGACGGAATTTGCTTCCAAGTCGCCGTCGCTCGGTTCGCCGACGACGGCTCGATTTCCAACGAGCAAACGCTTGCGGAAACGACGGTTGCGAAACACGAATGGAAGCCGCTCGAAGCCGATTTGAGCGCGTTCGCCGGAAAGAAAGTTTCGCTACTTGTTGTCGCCGACGTTGGAAAAGCGGACGACTCGAGCGGCGACTGGGGCGTCGCGTCGCAACCGCGTCTTGAATCGCCGTCAACTTCGATTATTAGGCGACTTAACGCCGCGTCGCTCGTCCAATAAAACGCGAGCGTCGGGACGTAAAAAACGCGTCGGCAAACGTTGAGTTCGCCGACGCGTTAAGATTTTTCTCGCTAATTTTGCTTAGCTTACGTTACGCGTTCCTCCTTGAAGCCCGCGTTGTCAAGCGCTTAGGCTTGCGGTTGTTCCGCCGGAGCGGCCGGGGCTTCCGGAGCCGAGGTCGGAGCGGCCGGAGCTTCCGGAGCTTCCGGAGTCGCGGTCGAAGCTTCCGGAGTCGCGGTCGGAGCTTCCGGAGTCGCGGTCGAGTCGGTCGGGGTTTCCGGATTCGCCTTCGGGTCGACCTTGGTTTCGACGTTTTGATTATTATCCGGGTTATCCTTCTTATTGCAGCTCTTGAACGCGCAAGCGCCGCCGACAACCAACGCAGCCGCCAAAACCAAAATACCGACTTTCTTCATGCCTTTTTTTTCTTCAGCCATTGTTCTATTCCTTTCAGGATATTTTTTATTGTCAACCGATTTAGGAACCCGATCGCCTTCGAACGCGTCCTTCGGTCTTTTCGCTCTATAAGAGCGCTCGTTTTTAAAAAGTTATACCACAAAAACCAAAAAAACTTTTTTTTTCTAAAAAATTTTGTTTCGCGCCTTCAAACACGCGTAAAAACGCCGACAAAATTTTACGCCAAAATTTCAAACGGCGCCGACGAAGCGCCCCGCCGCCGCGTTCGCCGCGACGCGCTTCCGTCGGGCCCTTTAAAGCAGGGTAATCTCGCCCGACAAAAGTCCCTTCGTTACCGTCGGCAACTCTTGCGACTCTTCATAACCGAAGGCTACCGCTTGCTCGAAATAACGCGCCGCTTCCTCCCAACTTTGCTCGACGCCTTCGCCCTTAAAGTAAAGGAGGCCGAGTTGATGCGCCGCGGGCCCTTTCCCAATTTGCGGCGCGATCTCCGCGTCGAGAACGGCGCGGTAATAACGAACCGCCTCCGCCGCGTTTTGTTCGACGCCGTCGCCGACGCGACGCATCACGCCAAGATTGATGAGCGCGCACCCGGCTTTAGCGGGGTCGTTTTGGGTTTCGCCGACGATTTCCAGCCAACGCGCCGCCGCTTCCAAATTGCGTTCGCCGTCGGAACCGGTCAGATTCCGCATTCCCAACTCGAAAGCGGCGGGCGCAACCCCCATTTCGACGGTCTTTTCGAACCAACGGCGGGCCTCGGCGGGGTCGCGTTCGCTCGTTCTCTCTTTTCTTCTTCGAGCCGGAAGCCGTCGACCGCTCCGCTCCGCTCCAAGCGCGCTTCTTAATATGACAAAAAACGTTTTCGCCAACAAAAACCAGGTTTCACCGTTTTTCTATTTTATTTTCTCGTCGTTTCGGCAAACGCTTCGCCGAACATCGCGTTCGACGAAGCGTTTAAGTTGTTCTTTTTCATTGCGGCGCGTTCGTCCAACGGCAAGCGCCGCGCGTCGCTCAAGCTTGCGGTTGTTCCGCCGGTTGTTCCGCCGGTTGTTCCGCCGGTTGTTCGACCGGTTGTTCCGCCGGTTGTTCCGCCGGTTGTTCGACCGGTTGTTCCGCCGGT
>JAFTUJ010000342.1 GCA_017466305.1 Thermoguttaceae bacterium | reverse complement strand
TTCGCGCGATCGGCGTTGCCGCGTTCGACGGTTGCTCCGCGCTTGAAGAAATCACCGTCCCGGCGGGCGTCGCGCAAATCGAAATTTCCACGTTTAGAAATTGCTCGAACCTTAAAAAGTTCGCCTTCGAAGGCAAAATCGAGCGGATTGGGAACCGCGCTTTCGACGGTTGCAAGAGCCTCGTTTCGCTCGAACTTCCGGACGGCGCGACCGAAATCGGAAGCGAAGCGTTCTGCGAATGCGCGTCCCTTCGATCGATTCGAATTCCGGACGGCGTAAAAACCGTCGGTCGCTTAGCGTTTTACGGTTGCAAAAGCCTTGCGGAAATTTCGCTTCCCGCAAGCGTTAACGTTCTCGAAGAAGCGCTCTTCCGCGATTGCTTGGCGCTTGCGCGCGTCGTTCTTTCGAACGGACTCGTCCGCATTGAACGAAACGCCTTCATGAATTGCGAAAGTCTCGCGCAACTCAAACTTCCGGACGGCTTGACGCATATCGAGTCCAACGCCTTTGCCGGAACGTCGAAACTTAGCCGACTCGACTTTCCCGCAAGCCTTCGAGAAATCGATAAAACGGCGCGTTGGAATTGCCCCGCCCTCTCTTATTTTCACGTCGACGGCGAAAATCAAGCGTATTCGTCGGAAGACGGCGTTTTGTATTCCAAAGACAAAAGCGCGCTGTTACAGTTCCCGCGAAACAAAGAAGAAACTTGTTACGCAATTCCGGACGGAGTGAAGGAAATCGCCGAACGCGCTTTCGACGGTTGTCAAAACCTAACCGAACTCGCGATTCCGGACGGCGTAACGGCTATTGGCGAACACGCTTTTCGCGGATGCTCGCGGCTAAACGCTCTTCGCGCGCCCGAACTCCTTAAACTCCAATTTATCTCGCGCTTCGCCTCGACCCCGTTCGCTGAAAATTACGCCGCGACGGGCGTCGAAAGTTACGGCTCCCTCGCCTTCCGTATCGACGAGAACCAAACGCTGTCCATATGGGGAATCGGCGATATGCCGAATTTCCCCAAAGGCCGCTCGATATGGAACGAGAAGCCGAACCGGCGTTTTTATCGAATCGTAATTCGCGAAGGAATTACTTCCGTCGGAGAACGCGCCTTCGACGGGTTGACGAATCTGCGCGAGATCGTTTTACCGGAAAGCCTAACCTCCGTCGGCGAAAGCGCGTTCGCCCGCTGCCGAAACCTCGAACGAATCGACTTGCCGAACGGCGTGAATTTCATCGGCGACGCCGCTTTTAAAGGCTGCAGTCGGCTCGAGACGATTTCTCTCCCGGAGGGGCTCGACGCGATCGGCGCCCGACTCTTTAAAAATTGCGTCGGTCTTAAAACAATACGGCTTCCGAACGGCGTTCGAACCGTCGGCGCCGGCGCGTTCCATAAATGCGTAAGTTTGTCCTCCGTAATATTTTCCGACGCGTTGACGCGAGTCGGAAACAACGCGTTTAAAAAATGCGTCAACCTGCGGGAAATCGTTCTCCCGGACGGCGTCGTCGCCGTCGGAAGCCGCGCTTTCGGCGCTTGCGAATTCCTTGAGTTCGTCGAGCTGCCGGACGGGCTTAACGCTATTGACGCCAACGCTTTCGCTTCGTGCGTAAATCTGAAAAAGTTAGTTGTTCCAATCGCCGTCGCCTCCGTCGCGAAGAACGCTTTTCGGGCTTGCGGCAGCCTGTCGGAAATCCAAGCGCGCGGCGTCGCGACGCCGGTTCGGGCAAGCGTTTTCTTTGACCAAATCGAAAAATCGGGAGGCTGGAATGGGCGTCTTTTATGAAAACTATTGTCGAAGGCTCGTCGTCGGTTCCCTCGTCGCTCCGTCGAACGCGCTGATGGCGCCTATTTACGGTTGCACGAACGTCGAGTTCCGCCGCGTCGTAGAAAATTTCGGCGCGGGAATCGCGTTTACCGAAATGACGCACGTGGAATGTTTGCTTAAAAAGAAGGAGAGCGCCTTGGAATGCGCGCGCTTCGATTCGGACGAAAAAATCAAAGCGCTCCAGTTGATCGGCGGAGAGCCTGATTTGTTCCGCCGCCTCGTCGAAGGCTCTTTTCTAGAGGACGTCGACTTAATCGACGTCAATATGGGCTGCGCCGTTCCGGATATCGTCCGTTCCGGACGCGGTTGCGCGCTCGTTCACGATTTGCCGCGCGCGTCGCAAATCGTCGAGGCCTGCAAAAAAAGCGGAAAAGCCGTCAGCGTAAAATGTCGACCGGGCATGACCTTAAAAGAAGGCCGCGTCGCGGAATTTGCCCGCATGTGCGAAGAAAGCGGCGCGGATATGCTGACCGTGCACGGTCGCCCGGGCGAAATGCGACACGAAGGGCCGGTATCTTACGACGCGATCGCCGAAGCCAAGGCAAGCGTCCGCATTCCCGTCGTCGGAAACGGCGGCGTTTGCACGGAAGCCGACGCGGCGGCCATGATGCGCGAAACGGGCGTCGACGGAATTATGATCGGACGCGCCGCCGTTGAAAACCCGGAAATATTCGGCGCGTTAACCGGAAAATCCGAAAAATAAGGAGAAAACGATGCGTTATAGAACGCTTGGCGCCGCCGGACTTACCGTCTCTGAAATTGGGTTTGGAACCATTCCGCTTCTCGCGGGCGACGCGCCGGTTCTTCCCGCGTATCGCTCGCCCGACCCCGAAACGGCCGTTTCCAGTATGCGAAGCGCGTACGATATGGGTTGCAACCTTTTCGACACGGCGGCCTACGACGAATACGGCGACGCGGAGTACAAGCTGGGCCTCTTCGCCGCTAGCGTTCCTAGAGAAACGATTATCCTGTCGGACAAGGCGCGCAAATATACGGGAAGCGAAATGCGAAACGCCGTCTTAACTTCCTGCGATCGGCTGGGCGCGCGTCCGGACATTTATTTTGTTCATCAGGTAGACGAAAGAAACGCGGACGTCGTCTTTTCCGAAGGCGGCGCGCTGGACGCGCTTTGCGAGTTAAAGCGAGAAGGCCTGATTCGTTTTACCGGCGTCGCTTCCCATTACTACGCGACGCTTGAACGCGCCGCGCTCGATCCGCGAGTCGACGTTTTGCAAATGTCGGGCAACATTTTGGAACGCGGGATGTTGGAGCGTATGAAGGATAATCGCGCTCTCGTCGAAAAGGGCGTTATTCTTAACAAAGTCTACGCGGCGGGTCTCCTCCTGCAAGACTATACGCCCGCGGAATTAATCGGCGGAATTCTTCGTTATCCTATTTCAAGCGCCTTAATCGGCGTTGGGACGTTCGACGAAGCGAAAGCGGCGATGCGACAGGAATACCTCCCCAACGAAATCCCGTTCGAAGACGTCTTTCGCTATTTAAGCCGCAATTACGACCTCGTCAAATGCGACCGTTGTCAACGATGCGTTTGTCGTCGCCGACACGAGCTTCACTCCGTCGTTCGTTATTTCAACTATATGAAACTTGGAAAAGCGGAATGGGCCAAGCGACATTTAAGGATGTATTTGTCCAAAATTCAAAAGTATTGCGCCGCCTGCCCGGACGCTCCCTGCGTCTCGTCCTGCCCTCAAAATCTCCCCTTTCCTGAAATCGTCGAGCTAATTGCTCAAAGCGTCGAAAACGATTCCGAACGATAAGAAAATTCTCCGCCTTCAGCCCTAAACATTTACTTCAAGCGTCGCCCGGTTGCGCCCCTCCGTCGGTCGTCGACGCGGTAAATACGCCCCGTCGACGCGCGGAACGACCGTTAAAATCGGCAAATCGCAACTTTTCCTTCCCTTAAAATTGCGAAAATGTCAAAAAAAAGTTTTACTTTTTTTGAAAATTTTATAAAACGAGGTAAAATAAAGTAAAGTCGAACGAGTTTTTTTCCGAAAGGGCCGAACGCAAACGCCCGCCGTCTTCGGCGCGTTCCGGTTTGCCTTCCTCCGCCCCGTTTCGGCGTTCGCGCTCCCGCCTCCCTTTCCCCCCTTCCTTTCCTCCTTTTGACTCCGTCAACGAAAGCGCGCTCAATGTTCCGATTTTTAACGTTCGTTTTCCTTTTCGCCGCGTCGACTTCACCCCTCTTCGCGCAGGAAATCGTTTTTGAAGATCGTTTCGAAGGCTCGCTGAAGCCGGGTTGGGTTTGGCTCCGCGAAAACGCCCCTTGCCGTCGCTTCGTCAACAATTCGTTGGAGATTCTCTTCGAACCGTTCGGCGACGGCGAAGCGCGCAACGCGTTGGCGCGACCGCTCAACTTCTTCCGTTGGCGCGACGGCAAAGCGGAAGGCGCCTACCGCGTCGAAACGATGTGCTCCTTTTTGGAAAAACCGACCGCGCAATTTCAACAATGCGGCCTTTATTGGCTCCAAAACGACCGCGTCGTCTTCAAACTCGTTTGCGAATGCGTCGACGGGAAAATGTACGTTTATCCGAGTAAAACGCCGGTCGACGCGCAGTCGATCAAATTGCGTTTAACGGTCGTCGACCAACAAGTCTTCGCCGAATTTTGTTGCGACGGCGAGACCTCCTTCCGTCGCATTTACGAAGGTCGACTCGAAATCGGCCCGGACGACCGCGTCGGCGTTCAATGTTGGAACGGACCTCGCGACAATAAAACGCAATGGGCGCGTTTTCATTATTTTCGCGTCGAAAAACTGAACGACTAACGTTTTTCCTTTTAGACGGCGTCGGCGATTGCCGCTTTCACTTCCCTTCGCGGCTTTTGCGTTTCGCCGCGTTCCCGTTTTTGCGCTTTTGTCCGTCGCGTTCAATCAAACGAAAATCTAAAAGAGATTCAAAAAGATGTTAAGCGGCGTTGGAATCCTCTGTTTTATCGCGAGTTATTTCGTCGTTTTCGTTTTAGAAATCGCCGATTTTCGCGCCGGGCGCCGGGCGTTCGGTTTGCGTTGGGGCGCGGTCGCGTTCGCCGTTCTTGGCGCGATCGCTCAAACGGCGTTCCTTTATCACAACCATTTAGCGCAACACGGTCGCTTTTTATCGACGCCGGCCGGTTGGTTCTACTTCTTGGCGCTCGGGGTAATTTTCGTTTACCTTTATTTGACGTTTGTTTCGCCGAAGGCGCGATTCGGCTTGTTCCTTGTTCCGCTCGCGCTTTTGCTTTGCGGGGTCGGCGTCGCGGCGCCGGACGCGGCGTTCTCTCCGAACGCGCCCGGTCGTTGGGCGCGCGGCGCGCACGGCGTTTCGCTCCTTTTAGCGACGCTCCTTTCGCTCGTCGGCTCGATCTCGGGCGCGATGTTTTTCTTGCGTCGTTCGCGGCTCAAGCGGAAAGTGTTCGTCGCCGATTCGATTCTCCCGACGCTCGAATGGTCGACGCGGGCGACGTGTTTTTCGGCGAACGGCGCGCTCCTTTTCCTCGGCGTCGGCGTCGCGAGCGGTCATTGTTTGAAGTTTTTCGCGTCGAACGCGTCGACTCTTTCCTTTTTCGGCGATCCGATCGCCCTCGGCGCG
>JAFTUJ010000341.1 GCA_017466305.1 Thermoguttaceae bacterium | reverse complement strand
CGGCGGTCGAGTTGGCTTTTTCGAGTTTCAAAACGTCGGAAAGGCTCGCGCGTTTGAGAAAGAGAAAAAGACGCGTTACATCGCTTAGACGTTCGCAAAGGGAAAACGGGCGATAAGTCGCGACGCTTCGTTAGGATAGAAAAGGAACAAGAAAGAGCGACGCCGCGCGACGTGAAGAACGACGCTCGGAGAAAAAAGGAAGAACGGCGCGGGGAAGGGAGAACGCAAGAAAAAGAAAACGGCGGTCGCGAGAAAAAAGACCGCCGTTTGAATTCTGTAGCGTTAGGTTAGCGGCTGCGCACCGACGTTGCGCCGAGAAGTTCGATTTCCGGCGAAAGGACCCCGGGTTTCGCTTCCTCGACCTTCGTGTAATCGGTTGAGAGATATTTTTTGTTGTCGTCGGTGAATACCGTAACGACCGTCGCTTTTTGCGCGCGCTCTTCCGGCATTTCGTTGAGGAGTTTGAGGGCGCCGAGGAGGTTGCCGCCCGCCGAAATTCCGACCCCGAGGCCGAGGTTTTTCGACAACATTTGCGCCGCCAAAATCGCGTCGCCGTCGTCGACTTTAACGACCGAGTCGAGCTGGTCGAGCTTTAAAATCGCCGGGATGAACTCGTCCGAAATGCCTTGAATGCGGTGAAAACCGATTTTGTATCCGGTCGAAAGAGTCGGCGAACTCGACGGTTCGAGCGGGTGAATCGTCGCGTTCGGGAAACGACTCTTAATATAACGACCGCAACCCATGACCGTGCCGCCGGTGCCGACGCCCGCGACGAAAGCGTCCGGTTCGCGGTTAAATTGGGCAAGCTGCGCGACGATTTCCGGCCCGGTCGAGAGGAAATGCGCCTCGCAGTTGTCTTCGTTGTCGAATTGACGCGGCAAAAAGACGTTTTCCGGGTCGTCGACGCGCATCTTTTCGGCCAACGCGATCGAGCCTTTGAAGCCGCCTTCTTCGCGGGAAACGAGGCGAACTTCGGCGCCGTACGCCTTCATTAAGTTGATGCGTTCGGCCGACATCCAGTCCGGCATAAAGATAACGACGCGGCATCCGGCGACTCGACCGAACGCGGAAAAAGAAATGCCGGTGTTGCCGCTCGTCGCTTCGGCGATCGTCGAGCCTTGGCGTATCTCGCCGTTTTGAAAGGCTTTGCGAAGGATATGCGCCGCCATTCGGTCTTTAATCGAGCCGGTCAAGTTGAGATATTCCGCTTTGGCAAAGACGGAGCGGGGCTTCCCTTGCCAAAGGAGGTCGATTTTTAAGAGCGGCGTCGAACCGACAAGACCGTCGATTCCTGCCAAGCGTTTGAGGACGTCCATAAAACTTCCGACTATTTTATCTAAACCGCCTAAAGCGCCGTCCGAAAAGCTCGCGCGGGCGAGTCTTGGGAACGGGCGCGTTCGAGCGTCGCGCCTATATAACATTTTTTATTAATTTTAACCGCTTTTGCGCGAAAGAAAAGGGGGGCGTTCTTGCGTCGCGAGCGGCGAAGCGTCGACGGCGGCGCTTCCGGTAAAATATCGGTCGACGCGCGCCGAAACTTCATTTTTTTCGGTTGGGCGACGATTTTTATCGCCGAAATTTGGACGGAAGGTTTTTCGAGCGTTTGGGCGCGGCGTCGAAAGTCGGTTTGATTTCGCGTTATTATTGGAGGAGAAGAAACGGGCGAGGCGGCGAGGACGGCGGCGCGAAGGTTGAAATGGCGGTTGAAGGGCGAAGGCAAGAGAGAGAATGACGGAAAATGGCGAAAATAGGGGAAATAAAAGGAGGAAAGAGACGCGTTTTTAGGCGAAAGACGGCGAAAAGAAAAAAAATGAAATTTTTTGGAAAAAGCCAGTTGACAATTTCGCGGAATCGGTTAAAATCTCTTTTGTCAGTTGGGGACAACGAGACGCAAACCTAACCTAAGTTTCTTCGAGAGACGAGGTTAAACAAGCGGTTGAAATCGATTGGCGGTCGCTTCGGCGGCGTAAAAATTGGGGAGTTAGCTCAGTTGGGAGAGCGCAACGTTCGCAATGTTGAGGTCGTGGGTTCGACTCCCATACTCTCCACTTGGAAAGCTCGGAAACGTAAGTTTTCGAGCTTTTTTTATTTCTTGTTCGTTTTTTTGTCGTTTTAACGGCGATTCTGAAGCCCAAGAAGACGCGAACGGCGCGAAGAGTTGACGTTTTCGATCTTGCGCGCGTTTTGGAAGGTCGAAAAAACGTTTAAGAAGCGTTGTAAAGGTTGCGGAGCGGCAAACGTCGCGATTGGGAAGAGCGGCGGAGGAAGGACGCGGCGTTTTTTTTCTATTTTAGGTTTGTTTTTTGACGCCTTCTCTTGTTTTTCGTCGCGGCAACGCTTATAATGTTAACGTCGGGAAAAAAGCAAGATCGGCGTTGGGAGCGCGAAATAAAAGAGTGAAATAAAAGAGCGAAATAAAAGAGCGAAATAAAAGAGCGAAAAATGAACGTGGAATCGGCAAAAATAAAGAAAGAAATTGGCGTCAGCGGTTATTTAGGGCGAATTTTCGCGTTTTGGGGCGTTCTTATTTTGGGCGTCGTCGTTTGCTTTGGGGCCGCGATTGGCGCGCAAGTCGCGAATTGCTCGGAGGCGACGATTTGGGCGACCGGTTGCTTAGCTCTTTTGGGTTATTTTGGCGGACACGCCGCGATTTGGTTTTTTCCGGCGTTTTGCGTCGATCTCTTAAAATCGCGTTCGTTTTTTGAAACGGCGGCTTCTTTCTGTTGTCATTCGGCGCTGGGCGTCG
The DNA here is from genome assembly GCA_017466305.1 of Thermoguttaceae bacterium. GTDB lineage: Bacteria > Planctomycetota > Planctomycetia > Pirellulales > Thermoguttaceae > RUG369. The sequence continues at coordinate 3,143 of JAFTUJ010000341.1, read as the reverse complement.
CGGCGGCGATCGGTAGCGGTTCTTGGTCGTCGGAAAGCAGTTTGGACGATAAAATCGTCGTTTTGTTTTTTTATTTGTTATACGCCGGTTGGTTGGTTTTTAAGTTGAGAGACGAGGAAATTGCCGAAACGGCGCGACGTTTGCGTTGGGCGATTTTTGCGGCGGTCGTCGTTCCCGCGACGTTGGGGGCGCTCGCGTTGGCGGGACTTTATTTCTCGGGAGCGATCGCGAGCGCGCCGCCGACGGCGAAAGCGTTGATCGCAAGTTTTACTTGTCCGGCTCTTGCGGGCTTGGGAACGGCGGCGGCGACTTACGGCGTTTTCGCTTTTCGCGTTTCTCGAACCGAATCTGAGGGGGAGCCGGAGGAAGCGTCGGACGAATTTAAGGGGGAACCGGAGCAAGAGCCGGAAACCCTGGAAGTTGCCGAAAAACAGTTGTTTGAAAACGATGAAAAATGATGCGGAAATTAGAGGCGCGAGGTAAATAAGGCGATTTAAACGCTTGAAGAGAAAGAACGCGAACGACGACGTTTCGCAAACGCCGCCGTTTTTTTCGTCAAGCCGTCGCGAGTTTGCAGGGTTCGGCGTTTTTTTCGTCGGGCCGTCGCGAGTTTGCAAGGTTCGGCGTTTTTTGCGTTAAGACGTCGCAAGAATCTAAGCGTCGCCGTTTGGAAGGTTGGAAAAACTTGGAAACGCGTCGACGCTTGAAACGTCGACGCGTTTTCGGCGGTTGAAAGCGTTAAAACGTCAAACCGTCGGGAGTTCGTAACCTTTGCGCGGTTCGCGACTTAGGTACGTGTTGGCCTCGTCGTCGCCGATGAAGACTTCCTTGTCCGGGTCCCATTTGAGGGAGCGGCCCAAGTAGCGGGCGATGTTGAGGAGGTGGCAGATCGCGGCGCTGCGACGTCCGATCGCAATGTCGGAAATCGGGCGTTCGCCGGTCAAAATGCAGGAGAGCCAGTTGTCGACGTGATCTTGGTCGCGGCGTTCGCTCTTGAGGAGTTCTTCGGCGATTTCCGGCGGGTTCGACTTGAGGTTGCCGCGGAAAATTTCCATCTTGCCTTTCTCGCCGATAAAGATTCCGCCGCCGCGGTTGGCGTTTCCAAGTCGAACGATAATACCGTTTGCGTATTTGTAAGCGAGTCGCGGTTTCGAGCAAATTTCGTTCCCGCGCTTGGCGTCCTCGGCCTTCGAGTAGACCGGCGGAATCAGCTTTTCGGCGCCTTCTTCAACGATAATTTCCGTCGGCATGGTGAGGTCGGTTCCGAGCGCGCATTGGATTTGGTCGAAGCCGTGCGTTCCCCAACCGGTCATTTCGCCGCCGGAGTAGGGGCGGAACGAGAGCCAACCCGGTTTCGCGCGGGGCGTGAAGAGGTCGATGTTGTACGGGACGACCGGCGTCGGGCCGCACCAAGTTTCCCAGTCGAGCCCGTCCGGAATCGGTTGCGCCGGCAAGTCGCAAAGCCAAGGACTTTCGTAGTTTGCGGCGATAACTTCTTTGATTTGACCGAGTCCGCCGTTGCGGATGAACTCGCAACCGACGTAATTTTGGCGTTGCGAACGCTGTTGGCTCCCGGTTTGGAAAACGACGTTGTTTTTGCGCGCCGCCTTCTCCATCAGGGCGCCTTCGGAGATCGTCAGGGTGATCGGTTTTTCGCCGTAAACGTGCTTCCCGGCGAGACATGCGTTAATGCAAACGAGCCCGCGCCAATGCTCCGGCGTCGCGGTAAGAACGGCGTCGACGTCTTTGCGGTCGAGGACGCGGCGGTAATCTTGATACGCCGCGTCGCACTTGTGTTTTTTCGCGATATTTTCGGCGCGCGGGAGCCAAACGTCGGCGACGCAAATCGCCTGCGCTTTCGGATTGCGGGCCGCGCTCGCGAAAATTTCGGAGCCGCGACGCCCGACGCCGATACCCGCGACGCCGATGCGGTCGTTGGCGCCGGGACGAGTTCCGTCGGCCAGCGCGGAGCGGGGAATCAACGTCGGGGAAGCGACGCCCGCGACCAACGCCGCGGAAGCCGCCGATTTGAGAAAGTCTCGTCTTGTCGAACGCATTGGGATAACCTCCTGAAAAATAACGGATTAAAACCGGATAAAATTGAGTCGGAACGTTGCGGAAAACGCCGCGTCGGGCGACGTTTGAATTTCGAGCAATTTTATTTAAATCAAAGTTCGATAAACGGCGCTAAAACGAGGAAATCAAAACGGCGCGTTCCCGGGAAAGGAAAACGGCGCGTTCCCGGTAAAGGAAGACGGCGTTTAGGTATTGCGTTTGGCGCCGCGTAAACGGTTATTTTTCAACGACTTTGCGCAAGTATTCGATCGAGCGCGCCGCTTGCTCCATCGTGCCGCATTCGACGCTCAAAACGACGTCTTGCGGAACGGTTCGCAAAATCGCGACGATTTTTTCCCAATCGACGACGCCGTCGCCGCAAGCGCAACCGACCGCCGTCCCCATCACCTTGCCGCGTTCCGCCGCCGACTGTTCGAACGATATGTCCTTGGCGTGCATGTGGATAACGCGATCTTTAACCCGTTCGAGCCAAGAGACCGGGTCGAGCCCGCCGAGGTGCGCGTTCCCCGTGTCGAAGTTCGCGCCGACGCAAGGGGAGTCGACGAGGTTCAAAATGCGGTCGTAACCCTCCAAACTAAGGGAGTAAGTTTGGTGCGTTTCGAGGCCGATTTTGATTCCGCGCCGCTCGCAAACCTTCGCCGCCTCTTTGATCGAGTACTTGATGAGAACGAAGTCTTCCTCGGCGGTCGTCCAAGGCTGCTTGTGCCCCTCGTGTGTGTTGATAATCGGAGCGCCGCATTCGTAAGCGAAGCGCGCGGCTTGCTTTAGGTATTCGACGGCGATCTCCGGTTTCGACAGTTGGCTGTGCGACGAAAACGCCGAAAGTTTGAGACCGTGCTTCTCGACCGCGTCGCGAACGCGAAACGGGTCGTCGAGCATCGAAACGCTGTGAAAATAGCGCGCTTCGCTGAGGAGTTCGCGGCCCCAGTGAACCATCGGCTCGACGTACTCGTACCCGAGTTCGGCGGCGAACGCGATTCCTTGTTCGTACGACTTGTGCGACGTCCGCACCGCTTCCAAATTAAGTCCGATTCCGAATTTGCCCAAGTCGTTTCTCCTTGTCGTTT
>JAFTUJ010000340.1 GCA_017466305.1 Thermoguttaceae bacterium | reverse complement strand
GAGCGTCGTGTATTCCGGTTCGCCGAACTCCGCGTCGATTCCGATGTGCGCCTTATTTTCTTTTTCGTCGAACGGATTGCCGGCCAACGCTTCGCGCTCCATCGGCGAAATCTCGACGACGTCGTCGTAAAAACCGGGGATTTGAATCTTGCCGTTTTCGTCGATAATCGAGTCGATAATTTTCGACAGCGCGATCGCCGGGTTGTAAACGGAACCGCCGTAAATGCCGGAGTGGAGGTCGCGGTTCGGCCCGATCGCCTTCACTTCGAAGCCGACGACGCCGCGCAGACCGTAAGTGATCGCCGGGATTCCGGGGCCCGCCGCCGACGTGTCGCTGACGACGATCGCGTCGCAAGCTAAGAGTTGGCGGTTCTTTTCGACGCCGAGGAAGGTCGAAAGACCGTCGCTGCCGACTTCTTCTTCGCCTTCGAGGATGAACTTAATTTGAATCGGGAAGGAACCGTTGACCGCCAAGTAAGTTTGGAGACCGCAGAGGTGCGCGCTCCATTGCCCCTTGTCGTCGTTCGCGCCGCGGCAGTAAACTTTGCCGTCGCGAATCGTCGGTTCGAAGGGCGGCGAAACCCATTCTTCGAACGGTTCGGCCGGTTGAACGTCGTAATGGCCGTAAATCAGGACGGTCGGCGCGCCGGGAATTTTCGGCGATTCGGCGTAAACGAGCGGAGCGCCGCCGGTTTCGATCGTTCGCGAATTCAAGCCGAGGTTGGCGCGGAGGAACGAAACGAGCCAACCGGCCATCCGGCGGACGTCGTCTTTATGTTCGCGTTGAGCGCTGACGCTCGGAATGCGGAGCGCTTCGAACCATTGCGAAAGAAACGCTTCTTTGTTGGTTTCAATATGATATTTGTAATCGTTGTATTTATCGGTTTCGTTCATTTTATTTTGACGTAAAATATCTATAGCGTCGCGAAAAAACGACGGCGACGTTAGGCGGCGGTTGGAAAATCGTTCGGACGAGGAGGCGCGAATTACCCCGGGGGCCAAGCGAAACCGCGTCCGCCGATCAGGTGAAAGTGGAGGTGCGGAACCGTCTGCATCGCGTTTTGACCGCAGTTCGAAACGACGCGGTACCCCCCTTCGGCGACGCCGAGCTCGCGCGCCAAACGGCGAATAACGGCGAATATATGCCCGATTAGCGGCGCGTCTTCCGGCTCGACGTCGTCGAGCGAGCGCAATTCTTTTTTCGGGATAACGAGAACGTGAACCGGCGCTTGCGGCGCGACGTCGTGAAACGCCAAGCAGAGATCGTCTTCGTAAACGATCGACGCCGGGATTTCTTTATCGATAATGCGTTTAAAAATGGTTTTTTCGGACATTGGCGCTTTCTCGCGTAAAAAACCGCTTTTGGGCGAATACGAATGGACGAACGGCGAATGGTGGAACGGCGCGAAAACAACGGACGCGCCGGCGACGGCGGAAACGTTCGGCGTTGGGGCGAACGGAACGCCGTCGCGGTCGACCGCGGCAAGGGGAAGCCGTCGAGCGTTTTTTGCCGTTTTCTTTTACCTAATATAACCGAAATCGGCCCGCGAAACAAGGGAACGCGAAGAAAAACCGTCTTTTTTCAAGAAAAATCGTCGAACGGTCGCGACGTTTGCGCCGATATTAACGCGTCGCGCCGGATAAAAACAGGGAAATGGAGAAGCTGGGCGGTTTAGGGAAAAGGAGGTGATGGACGGCGTCGAAAGAAGACGGCAAAGGTAAAAGGGGCGTCGGCAATATTGGAACGGCAATTTTAACAATATTGGGCAATTTGGAGGATATATCGACGACAATAACGAAAATAACGCCGTCGACGCGGGAAAAAGGCGTCGACGGCGCTTGACAAACGAGATAGGGCGGTTTATATTAAATGTCGACGAGATTAGTCGACTAAACGGAACCGCCAACTTGAACGTTTGAGTCGATTTTAACGATCGTTTGGACGGCGACGGTTGTCGGGAGGTTGGCGGTCGCGCCGATTAAACGAGTCGAAACTGCCAAAAACGCTTCCAATTTTCCGGCGTTCCGGGCGAGACGCGTCCGAGGAGCGATTCGCGAGCCGCGCCGGTCAGTTGCGGAAGGGACGCGGGGACGCCCGCCGCGAAGAGGGCTCCTAACGTCGCGACGGCGACCGCGTCGAACGAGTCTTCGAGGAAGCCGTATTCGTCGAGCGAGTGAAATTGGCGCGGCGTAAAAAGGGCGGACAGTCGGTTGAATAGGAGGCAGTTTTGCTTGGCGGCGCCGGTTAGGACGACGTCGAACGGCTCGTTGAAGCGGGCGGCGTTCGCTTCGACGTTTTCCGCGACCGCTTCGGCGATATAATGGACCGCCGTGCAAAGGGCGTCGAGGGCGTTGAAACGTCGCGATTCGTCTTTTCGGAGCGCTTCCAAATAAAACGAAGCGTTCGGCGCGGAGGAGAGGGGGGACGAAAAATAACGGGGCGGAAGGGCGTCCTTGCCCGGCGCCTGTCGGACTTCTCGCCAAAGGTCGAGAAGTTCGGCGTTTCGGCTTCCTTGCACCGAAAGGCGTCCGCCGAGGTCGAGTTTCGATTCGCCTTTTGTCGTCGCTTCGGTCAACGCGTTTAGGAGCGAGCCGCAAGGGACGACTTCTTGAAACGCGACGCGCGCCCAAGATTTTTTGTCGGTCGTCGACGACGGAATATACGTCCAACGCGCCGTTTCGCCGAGGTCGAGCAGGAGGCGGTCGCGTTCGGAACCGCCGAGCAAAATCCAATAGGGAAGGGCGAAAACGGGGAGTCCGCGCCCTTCCGTCGCCCAATCTTTGCCGACGAACGCGTCGACGACGTTAAGGCCGGTTTTTTCCGCGAGAGCCGCTCCGTCGGCGAGGCCGTAACGCGTCGGCGGAGCGTCCCAATCGGCGGCGCGCGTCCAGACGCCGGGGTCGTTGATCGCGACGGCGACGATTTCTTCGCGGCGAACGTCGGTTTCGGCGAGGAGCGCTTCGAGCGCCTCGACTTGAAGCGACGTCAACATAACGCGAATTTGGAAAAGTTGCGTCAATTCGGACGGCGCTTCCGCGGAAAGCGAGTCCGAGCTGTCGGAGGAGGCCGCGTCGGCGGAAAGTCGGCGCGCCAACTCCTCTTCTTGCGCGGAGTCGAGTTGAGCGCGAAGTTCGTCGAACGCCGTAAAAATTTCTTCCGGAAGGTCGAACGACATGCTCTTTTGGAGCAGGACGCCGGAGCCGGGGCGGGCCGCCTCTAAGCCGACGAGAGCCGTTTCGAGTTTGCGCGCGTTGGACGAGATGTGAACGCCGACGAACCAATGAACGGACGACGACGAAACCGGGGTTTTATTTTTGAAAAAAAACATCGAACGCTCCGTTTGAGGCAAAGTCTCGGCAAAATAGGGGGAATGGGCGATTGGACGAACGTCGCGAGCCGACGGGCGCAAATCGCTTTGCGTTGAGAACGGCGGCGAACGGAACTTGGAGGGAATAGTAGGCGTTCGGCGGTTTAAGGAAAAGCGGGAAAAGCCGACGAACTTGACGGTCGATTCAATTTTAACGGTTGGGAGGATAATAAGGGCGGTTCGCCCGCTCGCTTCGCGGAAACGGAGCGGGCGAAACCCGGAACGCGCGCTAAATCAGGGCGATTTCCGACGAATCGAGCGCCGGATAAAGGTTTTTGCGCGATTTTTCCGAAATTTGGGAACGTTCCGGTTTTACGGGCGTCCAAAGAAAGGGATTGCGGCCCGTTTGGCGGAATTCGGCGACGCCTTTGACGAACTCGTGAAAAATGCGGCGGTCAAGGACGGACGCGGCGGTCGATTCCGGGTGAAACTGAACGCCGACGGCGAGCCAGTCTTCGCGCGTCGACTCGATCGCTTCGACGACGTTGTCGCCGGGACAACGCGCGGAAACGAGGAAATTCGGGGCGACGTCGTCGACCGCCATATGGTGCGTCGAAGAAACGCGAACGTCGTTGTCGCCGTACACGCGGTCGAGAAGAGAATTCTTCTCGACGACGAGGCCGTGTCGATGGTAGGGGTCCATCGGGTCGCGGTGCGGAAAAGCGCGCGGGATATCGTCCGGGATATGGAGGAAAAGGGCGCCGCCTTGGTCGACGTTGAGGAGCTGCATGCCGACGCCGATCGCAAGAACCGGAAGACGGCGACGAGCGACTTCGCGCATCAGGGCGCGGTCGAATTTTTCGCGCTCGGCCGGCATCGGGCGGGTGTACGGGTGCAGCATGTAACCGTCGTTGCGCGGGTCGAGGTCGCCGCCGCCGACGAAAACGACGCCGTCTAAATCGTCGAGTTTTTCGCGGATAACGTCGAAATCGTTGCAGACGGGGAGAAGGTCGGGAACGCCGCCGGCTTCGACGACGCTAGAAATGTAATTTTCGAAAATATAACTGACGCCTTGAACTTCGTTTCGTTCCGGCTTAAAAGCCATATTGAGGCCGACGCGAGGTTTTCTTTGACGAGACGACATCCTGTTAACACGCTCCTTGCAAAGCGACCTTAACGGCGAAAAAAACGCAAAAGCGCCCGAAGCCGAATGCGACGTCGGCAAAAGCCCGATTTCTTAAATCCTGCGACGACGTAAAACGTCGAAGTCGGTTTTGCGCCCTCATAATCCGTAAAAACGTTATAAAGCGAACGGACGTAAGGAAACAAAAGCCGTCGACAACGTCGCGAAACATCCTGTCGGAACCTGGGCGACGCCGCAAGACGACGAAAACCGACGCCGGAACCGAACGCAAGCCGACTCGACGCCAACCGAATCGACCAACCGTTTTTAACGACGAACGCCAATCGTCGTTAAAAGGCCCGTTCGTAAAATATTCCGACAAAAGGGCTAATTTGCGCCGTCGTTTGCGAGACTCCGCCCCGAGGGGAAAAGGACGAAACGTTGGTTTTTTCGAAAAGAACCGTTGAAAACGGTCGTAAAACGCAAACGCTCCGCAAAGGTAGACAACACACGACGCCAACGCTAACAACAAAAAACGCCGCGCCGCGAACCGCCAAGAACGCGACAAACGTAATTTTGTTCGTTAAAATCAATTTTCAAATTCAAAAAAACGTCACTCAATTTGAATCTGAGAAATGCAAGTTACGCGTTCAATATACACAGACTTTGAGTTTCTTCAAGAGGTTTTTTGTTATTTTGACTAAAGTCGACTTAGATTGCCCTATTTAGGTTAAAATAGGCGAGTTGTAACGGCAATGTTGAGCGGAATAGTAGTGAAGCGCGCTTAAAATTTGCTTATTTTCTGTATTTTGACGCAATTTTAGCGTTTTGCGTCGACGGCGTCAACGTTAAATTCGACGTCGCCGTTGTAATCCGACCAGTTTTGGCTTTATTTTTTAGGGTTGGTTAAGAGCGCGACGTTTTATCTTTTGGGGTTGAGTATTGGGAGGCGGAGGGCGCGGAGAGGCGTTCTTGACGCCGTTCGTTTTTTCTTGTTTTGGTCGTCTCTTGTCTTGCGTCGTCGATTTTCATTCGATTTTGCTCTTTTGCGGCGCGCCGAGCGCTTGACGAAAAGGCGAGAATTGGCAAAATAATAAGGACGGCGTTTTGGCGGCGTCGCGCCGGATAGGAGCGTCGCGCCGGTTTGGAGCGTCGCGCCGGTTTGGAGCGTCGCGCCGGTTTGGAGCGTCGCGCCGGGTTGGGTAAATTGCGGCGAATCTTGGAAATCGGCCGATTTTGAGGGTTGGGAAACGGAGGCGAAATGGGCGTTATTTTCGATATGGACGGCGTCTTGATCGACAGCGGCGCGGCGCACTGGGAGAGTTGGCGAATTGTCGCGGAGGAAGACGGGGTAAACTTTACCGAAGAGGCGTTTTGGGCGACTTTCGGGATGGTTTCCGACGCGATCGTCGCTCGGCATTGGGGCGAAAATCCGCCGACCGACCCGGCCGAGATCGCGGCGATCGTCGACCGCAAGGAGACGGCGTTTCGGGAAAGCGTTGCGACGCATACGACGCCGATAGCGGGCGCGGTCGATTTTATTCGATATTTAGCGGAGCGCGGCGTCAAAATGGCGGTCGGCTCGTCGGCGCCGCGAGAGAACGTCGAGCATATTTTGCGTTGGCTCGGCGTTCGCGAACTGTTCGGCGACCGCGTCGTCGCCGGGGACGAGGTGAAAAACGGGAAGCCGGCGCCGGAGATTTTTTTGACGGCGGCGAAAAAGCTCGGCGTTCCGGCGGAAAATTGCGTCGTGATCGACGACGCGCGCAACGGCGTGAACGCGGGCGCCGCCTCCGGAGCGGCGACGGTCGGCTTTTTCAGCGCCGGACACTCGCTCGACGAATACGAGAACGCCGCCGTCGTCGTTCGCTCGTTCGACGAATTGCGCGAAATCTTGGAAATCGGCGAGAGCGGCGCGAGCGTTCGACTGCGTTTGCCGCGTTGAAAGTTAAAGTTGACAAGAAAGAAAAGCGAAAATAGAGAAAATAGGCGAAACGGCGAAGAGGGCGCGGGCGCGTCGCGAACGAAACGGACGAAAGAAAAAACGACCTCCTTATAAAAAATAAAAAATCGCGTATAATAAGATTGGCGTCGTTGGTTTCGGCGACGTTTCGGGCGTTTCGGCGCGGTTGCCAAGCGCTCTATTAATAATAATGACAAAATCGGCGATTTTCGCTTGCGCGGCGAAAACGACGCGACCGGTTTCAGGAGGGAACGACGATGAATCGAGACGGCGAATACTCGGAAAAATGCGCGGAATTTAGCGGTTGCGCAAAAGCGGCGAAATACGTCGTCGGGGTCGACTTGGGAACGTCGAACTGCGAATTGGCGTATTTGCCGGTCGACGGCGCGAACGACGACGAGCCGCGCGTTCTCGAAATTCCGCAATTTGTCGCGACGTCGACGATCGAACGGCGCGACAAACTGCCGTCGGCGCTTTACGTCGGGCCGGAGGAAGAGCGCGGATTGGCCGATTGGCGTTTGCCTTGGAACGAAACGTCGCTCGACGGCGACGCGGAGGCGGGCGAAATCGGCGGCGAAAGCGATAAAATCGACGGAACCGGCAAAGACGGTAAAAGCGGTAAAGTCGGTTTTTTCCGCAAAATTTTCGGAATCGGTTCGAGCGGTAAAACCGACGCGGCGCGACCGAGCGGAACGTCGAATCCGAACGCGCTTTACCTCGTCGGCGAAATCGCGTTGCGTCGAGCCGCGGAAACGCCGGAGCGAGCGGTCGTTTCGGCGAAATCTTGGCTGACGCATTCCCGAGTCGACCGTCGCGAGCCGATTTTGCCCTGGGGCGCGCCCGACGGAACGTCGCGAGTTTCGCCGGTCGAAGCGTCGCGACGGTATTTGGCGCACCTTGCCGCCGCTTGGAACGACGCCTTCCCGGACGCGCCGATTTTCGAACAGCAAGTCGTTTTGACCGTTCCGGCGTCGTTCGACGAAAGCGCGCGGGAGCTGACGCGGGAAGCGGCGGTCGGCGCCGGTTTCAATCCGGAAACGCTGATTTTCCTCGAAGAACCGTCGGCGG
>JAFTUJ010000339.1 GCA_017466305.1 Thermoguttaceae bacterium | reverse complement strand
CTAATTTCGGCGAATAAAGAGCGCGATAAACGGTCGCGTTTTTAAGATAAGATAACGAAACGTCGGTTTCGGCGTCCGAAAGTGGGCCGAAAACGCTTCGACGCGACGGCGGCGCGCTCAAAAAAGGAACGCGCCGCCGCCGGAACGCTTGACGTTTGGTTTGACGGCGCCGGTTTTGCCGATTTTAACGAATAAATATTAAGAAATTTTCCAACTTTTTTAACCGCTAAGGAGTTTGCGATGAACACGCCGAGCGATTTGTTTTATTCGAAAGAACACGAGTGGGTCCGCGTCGAGGGGACGAAGGCTTACGTCGGGATCACCGACTTCGCGCAACACAGCTTGGGCGACGTCGTTTACGTCGAACTGCCGGAAGTCGGCGCTAAAGTCGCGGCGGGCGACGAAGCGGGCGTTGTCGAATCGGTGAAGGCCGCCTCCCCGATTTACTCCCCGGTCGCCGGCGAAATCGTCGAAACGAACGCCAACCTCGAAGACGCGCCGCAAGCGATCAACGAAGACCCGTACGGCCAATTCGTTTTCGTCGTCGAACTCGACGCTCCGTTCGAAAAGGGCGACCTCCTCGACGCGACCGAATACGCCGCGATCTGCGAAGAGTAAGTTCGCCGAGTAAAAGCGAAGCGCCGGTTCCGCTCCTTAACGAATCGGCGTTGTCCGCAACCGTTGAAAAACGTCGACATCGAGCGCCGTCGTTAAGGGGCGACGCTCGAAACGGTTGTTTTTTGCCTCGACGGGGCGTTTTAAGGCGTTCGGCGGTCGTTTCAAGGCGACTAAACGGGCGCGAAAAACGGGCGCGAACTAAAAGCAAACGAAAATTTTGCGCGGATTTTAGGGGCGAACGATGAGCGAAACCAAGCGCGACAAAAACGCCGACGCGGCGGGGAATAAGGTTAAGCCGTTCGTTTGGTTCTTCGAAGAATGCAAACGCGTCGTTCGATTCCTGTGCGACTGCGTCTATTGGTGGATTTAACGAAAATATTTACGAGGATTCTAAAATAACGATGAGCGAAACCAAGCGCGACGAAACGTCGACCGGCGCGGCGGCGAAGAGGGTCAACCCGATTCTTTGGCCGTTCGTCCAATGCCAACGCTTTATTCGATTCCTGTACGATTGGGTCTTGTCTTGGGCGTACTCGCGTTTTGGGACGGCGGCGCTCGCGACGTTGTCGTTTGCGGAGAGTTCGTTTTTCCCGATTCCTCCGGACGTGTTGCAGATGGCGCTTTCGATCGAGCGTCCGAAGCGTTCCTTTTATTACGCGGCGGTTAGCGCGGTCGCGTCGACGTTTGGCGCGTTGCTGGGCTGGTACATCGGGCATTTCCTTTGGGAAGGCGCGTTGGAAGAGGTTTTTGTTCCGAATATTATTTCGGCGGAAAATATCGCCGGCGTCGAACAGTTTTTCACCGACTATGGTTATTGGGCGCTTTTTGCGGCGGCTTTTACGCCTCTTCCTTTTAAGGCGTTTACGATTACGGCGGGAAGTTTTGGCGGCGGCATGTCGATACCGCTTTTCCTTTTGGCCTGTTTTGTTGGGCGAAGCGTGCGTTTCTTCTTGATGGGCGGCTTGATTTACGTCTTTGGCCCGTCGATTAAGAAGTGGATCGACAAATATTTCGGTTGGTTGACGTTGGCGTTCCTCGTCCTTTTGGTCGGCGGTTTTTACGGCGTCGGCGCCCTTCTCGGAACCGGCGAAGAAGGCGGCGCGGAACCGAATGTTCCGGCGGCGGTTCAACCGGCGGAACCGACGCAAACGGTCGAGCCGACGCAAGGAGGCGAACCGACGCAAACGGTCGAACCGGCGCAAACGGTTGAACCGACGCAAGGAGGCGAACCGGCGCAAACGGTCGAACCGGCGCGAACGGTCGAACCGACGCAAACGGTCGAACCGGCGCAAACGGTCGAGCCGGCGCAAACAATCGAACCGACGCAACCGGTCGAACTGGCGCAAACGGTCGAACCGGCGCGAACGGTCGAACCGGCGCAAACGGTCGAACCGGCGCAAACAGTCGAACCGGCGCAAGCGGTCGAACCGACGCAAACGGTCGAACCGGCGCAAACGGTCGAACCGGCGCAAACGATCGAACCGACGCAAGCGGTCGAACCGGCGCAAGCGGTCGAACCGGCGGAATCGTTAAAATCGACGGAATCGGTGAAATGAACAAGATAAAAATCGACGAAACGGCGGCGGAAGCGGCGGCCTCGAACGCGGCTCCGAAAACGGAAGATTTGTTCGACAGCACCGACGCGGTTCGGTCGGGCCAACCGCTCGCGCACGTCAAAACAATGACGTTCCCGGGCCCGATTTCGCTGACGAACGGCGGAACGCTCCCGGAAATAACGGTCGCTTACGAGACTTACGGCCAACTGTCGCCGCAGGAGGACAACGCGATTCTCATCTTTCACGCGCTTTCCGGCGACTCGCACGTCGCCAAACACGACGAAAACGACGATCCCGGTTGGTGGGACGCGCTCGTCGGGCCGGGGAAGGGAATCGACACGAACCGTTATTTCGTTATTTGCGCGAACGTGCTCGGCGGGTGTCGCGGGACGACCGGGCCGGACTCGATCAATCCGGAGACCGGGCGCAAGTACGGGATGGATTTTCCGTCGATTTCCGTCGCGGATATTGTCGACGTGCAACATAAACTCGTCGCCGCGCTCGGAATCGACCGGTTGTTGGCGATCGTCGGCGGTTCGCTCGGCGGCTTGATGGCGCTCGATTGGGGAACGCGTTACCCGGACGGCGTCGCGGGCGTCGCGGCGATCGCGACCGGGCCCCGCATGACGACGCAAGCGCTGGCGTTCGACGTCGTCGCGCGCAACGCCATCATGAGCGACCCGCATTTCTGCGGCGGCCAATATTACGACAAGGAAACCGGGCCCGCGACCGGGTTGGCGATCGCGCGGATGCTCGGGCACATCACCTACTTGTCGCAGGAGTCGATGAACCGCAAGTTCAACGCCGACCGCAACGTCGGGCGTAAAATCGACACCTCGTTCGAGACGAAATTTTCGGTCGGTTCCTACCTTGCGTATCAGGGCGACAAGTTCGTCGACCGCTTCGACGCGAACAGTTATTTGACGCTAACTCTCGCCCTCGACGCGTTCGATTTGGGCTCCGACCGCGAACGCTTGATCGCCGCGATGCGCCGCTCGATGTGTCGCTGGCTCTTCGTCAGCTTCACCTCCGACTGGCTTTTTCCCGGTTATCATTCGCGGGAGCTGGTCGACGCCGCGATCGCCGGGGACAAGCGCGTTTCCTATTGCGAAGTCAAGAGCGACGCCGGACACGACGGCTTTTTGCTCGAAGACGAAATTTCGCGATACGGGGAGTTGTTGCGTTCCTTCCTGCACGACCTGAGCCTCGAATGGCGCCCGGAGGACGACGAACGCCGCCGCGCGTTGAACGAAAGTTACGGAGCGCCGCCGAAGTCGCCGAAGCGCCGCGTCGATTACGACCGCATTTTGGCGTTAATTCCGCCGAAAACGAAGATTCTCGACCTCGGTTGCGGTAAGGGCGACCTCCTCGCTCGGCTGAAAGCGCGCGGACACGAGCGGCTCGTCGGCGTCGAGATGCAAGAAAAATACGTCTTGAAGTGCGCCGAAAAGGGGCTCGACGTCGTTCAACTCGACCTGAACGAGGGGCTGAAATCGTTCCTAGACCATCAGTTCGATTTCGTCGTTCTTTCGAAGACGCTGCAAACGATTCGCAACGTCGAGGCGTTGTTGGAGGAAATGTTGCGCGTTGGAACTCGGGTGATCGTCAGTTTCCCGAACGTCGGCCATCGCCGTTTCCGCGAGCGTTTGGCCGAAGGGCGGGCGCCGTCGACCGACCCGAAGCGCCGTTGGTACGACTCCGACGACGCGCGCTTTTTGACGATCGCCGACTTTGAGGAATTTTGCGCCGAAAAGGGGTACAAGATTTTCCGCAAGGTCGCGCTCGACGCCGAAACCGGCGCCGCGGTCGAGACGGACGAGAATTTGAACGCCGACGTCGCGATCGTCGTGCTGGGGCGTTGAACGTCGCGCCGACTTCCGAACGGCGTCCGAACGGCGTCCGAACGGCGTTGAACGGCGTTGAACGTCGCGCCGAAAACGGCGGAGCGTCGAAGAAATCGCGAACGGCGGCGAAATAACGTCGAAATTTTGTTAAATTTTGCGTTTTTTAACGTCGACGCGCTTGACGGCGCCCCCGGTTTCGCCTTATATTATAAAGATAACGATAACGTTGAGCTTTCCGCCGCGTTCGACCGCTCAAGTCGACGGCGGCGAGAAAAACCTTATTTTGCGTCGAGCGGAAACGCGGCGCGACCGGCGAGCTACCGAGCGTCGGCGTTTTGCGATTAAAGGATTCAGATTTATGGCAAAGAAAATTTCGAACGATAAAAACAGTCTCGAACAACTTTTGATTCGCGGTAAAGACGGCTTGGCGCAAAATAAGGCGAAGGCGTTTCAATTTATTTTCGTTTTCGTCGTCGTTTTCGTTGCGATTTGGGGGGCGCGTTCGTTCTTTAGCGGCGTTAATTCCGAACTGACGGACGCCGACGCGGCGCGCGCCTCGGCGCAAACGCCGCAAGACTTGG